>NZ_JBRRDL010000015.1:0-93057 GCF_056759635.1 Stenotrophomonas sp. STEN056 | reverse complement strand
GATCTGGGTGGTGGACAGCGAGCTGTGCCCCAGCAGCATCTGCAGCGCGCGCAGGTCGGCGCCATGATTGAGCAAGTGCGTGGCAAAGCTGTGCCGCAGGCCGTGCGGGCTGATCTTGGCCGGATCGATGCCGGCCACCGCCGCGCAGGTTTTCACCAGCGCCCAGAACTGTTGCCGGCTCAACGCGGTGCGGTCAGCGCCAACAAACAACGGCACCTGGCCATCGGCCATGGCCACGGCCGGCTTGCTGCCGGTCAGCTGCGGGCGGGCCTGCGCCAGGTAGCGCTCCAGCCAGTGCTGGGATTCCTCACCCAGCGGCACCAGCCGCTCCTTGCTGCCCTTGCCGGTCACCCGCAGCACGCCCTGGCGCAGGTTGACCGCATTGGCCGGCAGGTTGACCAGCTCACTCACGCGCAGGCCGGCGGCGTACATCAGTTCGAGCATGGCGCGGTCGCGCAGGCCCAACGGCGTTTCCACATCCGGTGCCGCCAGCAATGCTTCGATCTGGCTCTCGGCCAGTGCCTTGGGCAACGAGCGCGGCAGCTTGGGCGGCTCCAGCAGGGCCGACGGATCATCGGCACGGTCACCGCGCTTGAGCATGTGGCTGAAGAACGCGCGCAGCGCCGACAGCAGGCGCGCATTGCTGCGCGCGGTCCAGCCATAGCGGGTACGCCATGCCAGGTAGTCGAACAGCCCGGCGCGGTCGATGGCCACCAGCCCGCCGCTGCCACCATCTCGCCAGCGCGCCAGCCCTTCCAGGTCGCGCCGGTAGCTGTCCAGCGTGGCCCGCGCCAACCCCTGCTCGGCCCAGATCGCATCCAGGAAACGCTGGATCGGGCGGGCGTCGGCCTCACGCAATGGCGGCAGTTGCTGTATCAGCTGGCGGCGTTCGGCAGGAGTATGTGCGGCAGACATCGGCGCAAGGATAGAGCCTGCATCGGCCGCTGCCCATGCAGCGCCCCTGCCGCAGACCGTATGCTCGGCCCATGGACACAACCGCCGATACCTCCGTGCGCCCTTCCGCCCTGTTGCTCCGTCGGCTGGCGGCCTTGTTCTACGATCTCTGGCCGGTCTTGGCGCTATGGATGCTGGTCTCCACCGCGTTCACCCTCGGCTACACCTTTTCAGGGCACGCGACGCGGGAAAACATTCCGCCCTACAGTGCCCTGCAATGGTTGCTGTGGTTGTGCTGCTGGGCCGTGGCCGGTCTGTATGCGACGGCCAGCTGGAAACGCGGCGGGCAGACCCTGGGCATGCGCCCGTGGCATCTGCATCTGCGCACGTTGAGCGGCGAGCCGGCCAGCCGTGCCGCGCTGTGGAAACGCTATGCGGCAGGCACTTTGTCACTGCTGTGCGGCGGCCTGGGGTTCTGGTGGGCACTGGTGGACCGCGAGCGGCTGACCTGGCACGACCGCCTCAGCGGCACCCGCCTGGTGAAGCTGCCCAAGCCCTCCTGACCGGCACACGCCGGTACCGCGCCCTGTGTACCGGCAACACCCCACCCTGCCGGCAGCGCGTGCTTCAGCCCACTCTTCGTCGTGACAGCCAGGCGGAAGTGGCCAGCATCACGATCGGTGGCAAGGCGTAGGCGATGCGGTAGTCAAACCTCAACGCGCCGGCCATGCGGCCGAAGAACATCTGCAGCAGCATGAAGCCCAGCGCAAACAGCATGCCCAGGAACAAGCGCTTGCCCATGCCGCCGCTGCGCAGCGAACCGAAGGCAAACGGCACCGCCGCCAGGCACAGCGCCAGCACGTTCAGCGGATAGAACCAGCGGCTCCAGTAGGTATCTTCGTAATCACGCGCATCCAGCCCGTTGCGCTTGCGGTACTCGATGCTGGTTTTCAGCTCGCCTGCACTGAGGTTGCGTGGCCGTGCCAACCCGGAGGCCAATGCGGCCGCATCCAGCTGCGAATTCCACACCTCGCTTTCCACGGTCTGCTGGGTGACGGAGCGTTCACCGAACACGTCACGCCGCACCTTGCTCAGCATCCAGCCGCTGTCATCGTGGGTCGCCGTGGCCGCGTAGGTAAGCGATGCCAGGCGTCCGTCCGCGTCCAGCGTGTACAGGCGCACGTCGTGCAGCACCAGGCGGGTGCCCTTGTCGCCATCCAGCAGTTCTTCGCCGGATTGCGCGTTGAGGAAGGTGTCGCCCTCGCGCGCCCACAGGCCCGAGTAACGCGCCACGGACAGATCGGCGTTGTACTTGGCGCTGGTCTTCAGCATGTCCGAGCGGTTCTGCGCCCACGGCGCCAGGGTTTCGCCGTTCACCACCATCAAGGCGGTCAACAGCGACAGCGCAATGGCCACCGACAGGGCAATCCGCCGCCGCGACACACCCACCGCGCGCAGGGCGGTCAATTCGGACGTGGCCGCCAGTTGCCCCAGCCCCATCAGCGCGCCAATCACCGCGGCCATCGGGAACAGGGTGTAGGCGCGACGCGGCAGGGTATAGGCCGTCGTCGCCAGCGCATGACCAAAGGTGTAGCTGCCGACGCCGATGTTCTTGCCCTCACCGGACAGCGCCATGATGCCGTCCAGGCCCAGCAGCACCAGCCACACCACCAGCACCGTGAACAGCACGTTGCGGCCGACGTAAATATCGTGGATGCGGGGAATCAGCCTCATGCCCTGGCCCCCGCACGCGGGCGCGACAGGCGCCCATCACGGAAGTACAGCCACAGCGCAAATGCCAGCAATGGCAGGGTCAGCCACCACATGCCGGCGACCAGCGGCACCTTGCCCTCGGCCAGCCACTGGCGGCCGAGGATGGTCAGGTTCACCGCCACCATGTAGGCCAGGAAGGCCAGCATGATGCGGCCATAACGCGACTGTCGCGGTGCGCTGCGGGCCAACGGCAGAGCCAGCAGGGCAAAGGCAAGGGCCAGCAGGGCCGGGGTGATGCGCGAGTGCAACTGGGCACGCGCCTCCGGGCGCGTATCGCCCAGCAGCTTCATGGTCGGCATCATTTCCGGATTGTTCTCATCACGCACCTCATCGCGGTCCGGCAGCGCCATTTCGTTGCTGGCGTAGCGCATCAGGCGGTAATCCAGGCCACCGTTGTCGGGGCCTTCCACCCGATAACCGTCCTCCAGGCGCAGGTAGCGCTGGCGCTCGCCTTCCACGAACACCGTGCCGGCGTTGGCCGAGACCACATCCAACCGGCCGTCCTTGTGCCGTTGCATGAACACCTGGCCCATTTTGCTGCCGTCCTCGTTGAGCGACGACAGATACACCACGCCGCCGCCACTCAACGGGGTGAACTTGCCCGGCTCCAGCCCGGCCAGCACAACGCTACGGCTGGCCGCGTCCACCATGCGTTCGGCAGTGCGGTCGGCCCAGGGCCCCAGCCACAGCGAGCAGGCCGCCACCACCGCTACCACCGGCAGCACCAGCATCAGCAGCGGCTTGAGCAGCCGCCGGGGGCCGACGCCGATGGCGGTCAGCACCGCCATTTCCGAATCGCGGTAAAGCCGGGCAATGGCCAATGCCAACCCCAGCAACAGGGCCAGCGGCAGGATGATGGGCAGGTAGACGATGAATTGCAGGCCCAACTGCGACAGCAGCAGCCCCGCGGGAATCCGGCCATCGGCGATGCGGCCCAGGATATCGACCAGCACGCCACCCACGCTTACCACCAACAACACGGTCAAAGTGGCCAGAAAGCTCTGGAGGAAGTCGCTCAGCAGGTAACGATCAAGTTTCGCCATGGGGTGGTGGTTTAAACTCTCGGTTTCGTCCGCGGCACGGATGGCCCAGCAGCCACACGCAAGTAGCCCGCGATTGTACGGATTTGGCAACGGAATCTGATCAATGTCTCTGGAATTCACCCTGAACCACGCCGCCCCCACCTCCGCAGAGGTGGATTGCATCATCGTCGGCGCCTTCTCCGACAAGTCGCTGACGCCCGCAGCGCAGGCCCTGGACACCGCCTCGGGCGGTCGTATCGCGGCGCTGGTCGAGCGCGGCGACGTCGGCGGCAAGACCGGCAACACCACCTTGCTGCACGACCTGGCCGGCGTCAGCGTGGCCCGTGTGCTGGTGGTCGGCCTCGGCGACCCGGCCAAATTTGGCGTGGCGCAGTACATCAAGGCGGTCGGCGATGCTGCCCGTGCGCTGAAGACCGGCGCCACCCGCAGCGCGCTGTTCACCCTGGCCGAGCTGGAAGTGAAGGGCCGCGACGCCGCCTGGAACATCCGCCAGGCCGTGATTGCCGCCAATCACGCCAGCTACCGCTACACCGCCACCCTGGGCAAGAAGAAGCCCGAGGCCCCGGGCCTGGAAACGCTGGCCATCGCCGGCAACGACGACACCGCCCTGCTGCAGGGCCAGGCCATTGCCGCCGGCGTGGAATACGCCCGTGAGCTGGGCAACCTGCCGCCGAACTACTGCACCCCGGCCTACCTGGCTGAATCCTCGGTCAAGTTCGCCGCCGAGCACGAAGGCGCCGAAGCCGAAATCCTGGACGAGGCGCAGATGGAAGCGCTGGGCATGGGCTCGCTGCTGGCCGTGGCCCGTGGTTCGGCCAACCGCCCCAAGCTGGTGGTGCTGAAGTGGAACAACGGCGGCGACGCCAAGCCCTATGTGCTGGTCGGCAAGGGCATCACCTTCGACACCGGCGGCGTCAACCTGAAGACCCAGGGCGGCATCGAGGAAATGAAGTACGACATGTGCGGTGGCGCCAACGTCATCGGCACCTTCGTGGCCACGGTCAAGGCCAGGCTGCCGTTGAACCTGGTGGTGGTGGTGCCGGCGGTTGAAAACGCCATCGACGGCAACGCCTACCGCCCGTCGGACGTCATCACCTCGATGTCGGGCAAGACCATCGAAGTGGGCAACACCGACGCCGAAGGCCGCCTGATCCTGTGCGACGCGCTGACCTATGCACAGCGTTTCGAGCCGGCCGCGCTGGTCGACGTGGCAACCCTCACCGGCGCCTGCATGGTGGCCCTGGGCCACCAGACTGCCGGCCTGATGAGCAAGCACGACGACCTGGCCAACGAACTGACCGCCGCTGGCGAGAACGTGTTCGACCGTGCCTGGCGTCTGCCGTTGTGGGACGAGTACCAAGGCATGCTGGATTCCAGCTTTGCCGACGTCTACAACATCGGCGGCCGCTGGGCTGGCGCCATCACCGCCGGCTGCTTCCTGTCGCGCTTTGCCGAAGGCCAGCGCTGGGCGCACCTGGACATCGCCGGCGTAGCCAGCGACGAGGGCAAGCGCGGCATGGCCACCGGCCGTCCGGTCGGCCTGCTGACCCAGTGGTTGCTGGATCGCGTTGCCGGTACCGCCGGGAATTGAGAAAAGGGAATCAGGAGTGGGCACAAGCCAAGCTCCTGATACCTTGCCGGCGCGCAGACATGTGGTCGCGCGCCGCTGTTCCCTTTCCCTGTTCCCCACTCCCGGTTCCCAATGACTATCCGCGCCGACTTCTACCTGATTGCCAAGCCGCGCTTCCTCACCGAGCCGCTGAAGCTGGTGTGCGAGCTGGCCCGCAAGGCCAACGACGGCGGCTTGTACACGCTGGTGCTGGCCCGCGATGCGGCCCAGGCCGAGGAACTGGACGAGCTGTTGTGGTCGTTCGACCCGGACGCCTACATCCCGCACCAGATCATTGGTGAGGACGTGGACGAGGAAGAAGCCATTGTGCTGATCGCCGTCCCGGGCGCCGATGCGCCGGAGCGGCCATTGGTGATCAACCTGCGCGATGCGCCCTATATGGGCGCCTGCGAGCGGGTGCTGGAAGTGGTGCCGGCTGACCCGGAAGCACGCGAACCGCTGCGCGAGCGCTGGCGCCAGTACAAGGCCGCCGGCTACGCGCTCAACAAGCACGACATGTAATTGAAAGCCGGGAATGGGAAGTGGGGATTCGGGATTGGAAAGCCCCGTCCCTCCGACCATTCCCAGATACTGTTCAACAGGTTCAGCATGCTGCACCACGAAGTGCGACATGCTGCACCCACCGGGAACAAGGAGCCGGGGACGGGGAAACGACTCCCCACGCTGCCGCCCCTGACCCATTCCCCATTCCCACGTCTTAATTCCCCAGCTTATGACCCAACTTGCCTCCAGCTACGACCCCAAGTCTTTTGAAACGGATCTCTACGATGCGTGGGAAAAGGCCGGCCACTTCAAGCCATCCGGCAAGGGCGAGCCGTACACCATCCTGCTGCCGCCGCCGAACGTCACCGGCACCCTGCACATGGGCCACGCTTTCCAGCAGACCCTGATGGACGCGCTGATCCGCTACCACCGCATGCGTGGCTACGACACGCTGTGGCAGGTGGGCACCGACCATGCCGGCATCGCCACTGAAATGGTGGTCAGCCGCAACCTGGCGCTGGAAGGCAAGGGTGAAACCCGCGACTCGCTGGGCCGCGACGGCTTCATCAGCAAGGTGTGGGACTGGAAGGCCCATTCGGGCAACGTGATCGAAGGCCAGATGCGCCGCCTCGGCACCTCGGCCGACTGGTCGCGCAGCACCTTCACCATGGACCCGGGCCCGAGCGAGGCGGTGATTGAGTCGTTCCTGCGCTGGCACGAGCAGGGCCTGATCTACCGTGGCCAGCGCCTGGTCAACTGGGACCCGGTGCTGAAGACCGCCATTTCCGACCTGGAAGTGGAAAGCGCCGAGGAAGACGGCTTCCTGTGGTCGATTGCCTACGCACTGGAAGACGGTGCCAGCTACGAGCACGTCGAAGTCGATGCCGACGGCAACGAGACCCTGCGCGAAACCCGCCATTACCTGGTCGTGGCCACCACCCGCCCGGAGACCCTGCTGGGCGACACCGCGGTGATGGTGCACCCGGAAGACAGCCGCTACGCACACCTGATCGGCAAGCGCGTGACCCTGCCGCTGACCGGCCGCAGCGTGCCGGTGATCGGCGACGACTATGTCGACAAGGCGTTCGGCACCGGCGTGGTCAAGGTGACGCCGGCGCACGATTTCAACGACTACCTGGTCGGCGTGCGCCACAACCTGCCGATGATCAACCTGTTTACCCCGGTGGCCGCGCTCAACGAGAACGCGCCGGAGCAATACCGTGGGCTGGACCGCTACGAAGCGCGCAAGGTCATCCTGGCTGAGCTGGAAGACCTGGGCATCCTGGTCGAGACCAAGGCCCACAAGCTGCAGGTACCGCGCGGCGACCGTACCGGCCAGGTGATCGAGCCGTATCTGACCGACCAGTGGTTCGTGAAGATGGACGGCCTGGCCAAGCGCGGCCTGGAGCTGGTTGAGAACGGCAGCATCAAGTTCGTGCCGGGCAACTGGATCAACACCTATCGCCACTGGATGGAGAACATCCAGGATTGGTGCATCAGCCGCCAGCTGTGGTGGGGCCACCGCATTCCGGCGTGGTTCGACGAAGCCGGCAACTGCTACGTGGGCCGCAACGAAGCCGACGCGCGCGCCAAGGCCGGGCTGGGTGCCGATGTGGTGCTCACCCAGGACAGCGACGTGCTGGAGACCTGGTTCTCCTCGCAGCTGTGGCCGTTCTCCACGCTGGGCTGGCCGAACGAAACGGCGATGGCCGAGCGCGGTTTCGACCGTTACCTGCCGTCGAACGTGCTGATCACCGGCTTTGACATCATCTTCTTCTGGGTGGCGCGCATGATCATGGCCACCGACAGCTTCACCGGGCAGATTCCGTTCAAGGACGTCTACATCACTGGCCTGATCCGCGACGCGCAGGGCCAGAAGATGTCCAAGTCCAAGGGCAACGTACTCGACCCGCTGGACATCATCGACGGCATCACCATCGACGACCTGGTCGCCAAGCGTACGCATGGCCTGATGCAGCCGAAGATGGCCGAGAAGATCGAGAAGGCCACCCGCAAGGAGTTCCCGGACGGCATCATCGCCCACGGTGCCGACGCGCTGCGCTTCACCATCGCCGCGCTGGCCACCCACGGCCGCGACATCAAGTTCGACATGAGCCGCGCCGAGGGCTACAAGAACTTCTGCAACAAGCTGTGGAACGCCAGCCGCTTCACCCTGATGAACACCGAAGGGTCGAACTTCAGCGGCGTGCCGCAGCCGCGCACCGATGCCGAGAAGTGGATCCTGTCGCGGCTGGCCAAGGTCGCGGCCGAAGCGCAGCAGAACTTCGCCGACTACCGCTTCGACCTGCTGGCGCAGTGCCTGTACGAGTTTGTCTGGAACGAGTTCTGCGACTGGTTCCTGGAGCTGACCAAGCCGGCCCTCAACGGCGACAACGCCCAGGACGCGGCCAGCACCCGCCACACCCTGCTGTACGTGCTGGAGGCCGTGCTGCGACTGCTGCACCCGCTGACCCCGTTCGTTACCGAGCAGCTGTGGCAGCAGGTGGCACCGCGTCTTGGCATCAAGGCCGACTCGCTGTCGCTGCGCGCCTACCCCACCGCCGAAGAATTCGCCGGTGATTACGCACAGGCCGAAGCCGACGTGGAATGGTTCAAGGGCATGGTCAGCGCACTGCGTCGCGTGCGCAGCGAGTTGAACGTGCCGCCGTCCAAGCAGGTGCGCCTGTTGTTGCAGGGCGGCCAGGGCGCCGACAAGGCACGCGTGGAGCGCTTCACCTCGCAGCTGCGCTTCCTGCTCAAGCTGGAAAGCATCGAGTGGCTGGCTGCCGATGCGCAGACCCCACCGGCCGCAGCGGCCATCGTCGGTGAACTGAAGCTGCTGGTGCCGCTGGAAGGCCTGGTTGACCTGGATGCCGAGCGTGCGCGCCTGGACAAGGAGATCGCCCGTGTTTCCTCGGAGAAGGAAAAGAGCGAGACCAAACTGTCCAAGTTCACCGACAAGGTGCCAGCGGCGGTGGTCGAGCAGGAGCGCGTGCGTCTGGTTGACTGGAACAGCCAGCTCGCCGGCTTGCAGGAACAGCGCGCCAAGCTCTGAGACGTTGTTGACGTGCTGATTGAAAACGCCGCCTTCGGGCGGCGTTTTCTTTTGCGCATTGAAGAAAGCCAGAAACTGAAGGCAAAGAGCCCCCTCATCCGCCCTGACGGGCACCTTCTCCCGCAGGCGGGAGAAGGGACCGCAATGCACCATGCACTTCCGCAAGTCGACTGCTCTGTTCACCACGCAATGCCAACAACTCAGCACGCCCACAGAGAAAGCAAAACTGCGCAATCCCATCCCTTCTCCCGCATGCGGGAGAAGGTGCCCGAAGGGCGGATGAGGGGGCTTCTAAGGTTTTGGCTTTTTGTCTTGGCTTTCGGCTTTTGGGTTTGGACTCTTTGCCTCTCAAGCGCTTGAGCTTCACCACCACGTCCCAATCCCAGCTACCCTCCCCCGGCACGCCAACTTCCGACATCCAATGCCCCTCGGCATCTTCTGCGCAGTCCTGTTCGCCGCACTGCTACACGCCAGCTGGAATGCCATCGTCAAACTCGGTGGCGACAAACTGCTGACCACCCTGCTGGTCACCGGCTGGGCCGCCGCACTGTCCGCGCTGCTGCTGCCGTGGCTGCCGCTTCCCGCCGCCGCCAGTTGGCCTTGGCTGGCAACATCGGCGGTGCTGCAGCTTGGCTATTACCTGCTGGTGGCGCGCGCCTATCACGTCGCCGACATGAGCCTGTCCTACCCACTGATGCGCGGCAGTGCGCCACTGCTGGTGGCCCTGGCCGGAACGCTGCTATTCGACGAGCACCTGCCAACCACCGCCTGGGGCGGCATCGCCCTGGTCAGCATCGGCATCCTGTGCATGGCAGGCAGCAGCCAACACCGCCGCAAGCTGCATCTGCCGCTGTTCATCGCGCTGGTGATCGCCACCTACACCGTGGTGGATGCACAAGGCGCGCGTCTGTCCGGAAGCCCACTGAGTTACACGCTGTGGCTGTTCCTGCTGTCGGGCCTGCCGCTTCCGCTCTGGGCACTGCTTACCCGCCGCCGGCAGCTGCAGGCGTATTTCCGCGACAACTGGGCACGCGGCCTTGTGGGTGGCATCGGTACCACCGCGTCCTACGGCATCGCGCTGTGGGCAATGACCCTGGCTCCGGTCGCAATCATCGCCGCGCTGCGCGAAACCTCGATCCTGTTCGCGCTGCTGATATCGGCGGTGGTGCTGAAGGAACGCATCGATCGCCGGCGCCTGCTGGCAGCCGGGCTGATCGTGATTGGCGTGGCGGTGCTGCGGCTGGGCTGAAACACCCGCGGCGAGATCAAACCTATTCCACCTGCAAACCGATTGCGTTCAACCGATCACAGCGGTGGCATGCGGGTGATGTCGTCATCCACCAGTTCCATCGCCATCACCAACGCATCCTCACGGCCATTGTCGGCCGGGTAATACCGCGGGCGGCGGCCAATCTCGTTGAAACCCTCGCTGTGATACAGCGCAATGGCCGAGGTGTTGGACGGCCGCACCTCAAGGAACACGCGCACCGCACCGCGCAGCCGCGCCACGCGCACCAGCTCACGCAACAGCTGCCGGCCGTGCCCGCGCGACTGCACTTGCGGGTCCACGCAGACATTGAGCACATGCGCCTCATCGGCGGCCAGGCTCAGCATCCCGTAGCCGGCGATCCGTCCGTCCAGCAACAGCACGCGCCCCGGGTAACCGGCCCGCAGGCAATCCTGGAAAATCCCGGGCGTCCATGGGAACGGGTAGGCGCGCAGTTCCACTTCCATCACCGCATCCAGGTCGTCCTCGAACATCGGCCGCATCGCTGGCCGGGGTTCGCGCGCCTGCGCGTTCATTGCCGTTGCTTCCGCCGCAACGCACGCAGCTGCGGCCACAGCGCGCGCTTGGCGGCCGGGTTGGCCCGCAGTTCGGCCAGCGGCCAGCTGTCCATCAGGGCGCGCGTCTGCGGGTCATTCGGGTTGCAGCCGGAAGCACGCAGCAAGGCAATCTGCAGGCGATCAGGCATGCGCAGGCCACCGCCACGGCGGCCGCCAACGGGCGCAGGCCTGCTGGCGGTGGTCACCGGGGTTTCCGGCGCAGGCGCCTGCGGGGCTTCCCTGCGCTGTACAGGTGCGGCGCGGGGCGCCGGTACGGCCGGAGGCTCATTCTCGACCGCTATCGGCGCCGGCGCTGCGGCTTGCGCCAGGGCAAGCGCGTCCAGCACGCTGCCTTCCAGGTACACCGTGTAGCCCATCGCCTGCAGCCATGCCTGCTGCTGCGCGGACCATATCGATGCGGGCGCGGTATCGGTCATTGCCCCTTGCCAGCCGGCTGGCGCCAGCGCTGCAACAGCCACATCACCGGGCCGGATAGTGCGTACACCACACCGACGGCAAACAGCGCGCGCGCCGGGTCCAGCACCATCACGGCAATGATGACCGGCACCAGGGCCAGCATCAGGAACGACACACGCTCCGAGCGCGGGCCTTTCTCACCGCCGCCCTTGAAGCTCCAGAAGCGGATGCGGCTGACCATCAGCAGGCCCGAGACAATCGTCACCGCCAGCGCCACGTAACGCAGCTCCTCGCCGTTCCAGCCCAGGTTGCCGTCGGCGAAGGCCCAGACAAAGGACATCATCAGCCCGGCAGCCGCCGGACTGGCAAGGCCGACGAACCAGCGCTTGTCGACCGAGCCCACCTGGGTATTGAAGCGGGCCAGACGCAAGGCCGCGCAGGCTGCGTACAGGAAGGCGGCCGACCAGCCGACCCGGCCGAGGATCTCGCCGTCGAACTTCAGCGAGGACAACGCCCAGTGGTACATGACCAGCGCCGGCGCCATGCCGAAGCTGACCAAGTCGGCCAACGAGTCGTATTGCACGCCAAATTCACTGCTGGTGCCGGTCAAGCGCGCAACGCGCCCGTCCAGCCCGTCCATCACAGCGGCCACGAACACCGCGATGCTGGCGTTGACGAAGTCCCCATTGGATGCGGCGATGATTGCGTAGAAACCGGCAAACAGCCCGGCGGTGGTGAACAGGTTCGGCAGCAGGTAGATGCTGCGCGAGCGCGGTTTGGGTCTCATTTCGTCCATACCGGGGAGTTTAATCGACTTGCCAGCCACGTCACCGGGTGATGCAATCAGCGCCTGCCCAGTTCCACTGTCCACGGAGTCGCCATGCGTGCCCTGCCCCGTCTCTGCTGCCTGCTCGTGCTGGCCTCCGCCAGCGTCAGCGCCGGCAACCTGTACAAGTGGAAGGACGCCAACGGGGTCACCCAGTATTCCGAGCGCCCGCCGGCCGGCCAGCAGTATGAAACCCGCCGTATCGCGGCCAGTGGCGCCCCGGCGGTCCAGGCCGCCCCCGCCGAGCCGGGCGAATCCGAGCGGTGCCTGGCTGCCCGCAGGAATCTGGAGATCCTCAGCGGCAATACCCGGGTAATGCAGGACACCGACGGTGACGGTAAACCGGACGCCGAACTGGATGAAACCCAGCATGCGGCCCAGAAGCAGTTGGCTGAATCCACCGCTGCGGTCTATTGCAGGCCTGCCGCCAAGCCCTGAACGTCGCAAATAGCCGCAGCAGCGGCCTCAGCCGCGAAGCCCAGCGATCTGCGCAAATGCCCCTTCGCAGCCTGCAATCACCTGCGCTTTAAGTTCGGACAGGACCTTGGCTTCGCGGCCAAGGCCGCTCCTACCGCCACCCGCTGATTTCCACTGGCGCTCCAACGGTCGCCCCAGCGGGCGACAAGGCTGGCAAAATAGGCGATTCCGCCGTTTTGCGAAGCCCTCCCATGCGCCTGTCCCGCTTCCACCTGCACACCACCAAGGAAACCCCCGCCGACGCCGAGCTGATCAGCCACAAGCTGATGCTGCGCGCGGGCATGATCCGCAAGCTGGCCTCGGGCCTGTACACCTGGTCGCCGCTGGGCCTGCGGGTACTGCGCAAGGTGGAAGGCATCGTGCGCGAGGAAATGAACCGCGCCGGCGCGGTGGAGCTGCAGTTGCCGACCATCCAGCCCAAGGAGCTGTGGGAGGAAACCGGGCGCTGGGAGAAATTCGGTGGCCAGTTGCTGAAGATCAAGGACCGCAAGGAGCAGGAGTACTGCTACAGCCCGACCGCCGAAGAAGCGATCACCGACTTCGCGCGCCAGGAGCTGGCCAGCTACAAGCAGCTGCCGGTCAATTTCTACCAGGTGCAGACCAAGTTCCGTGACGAAATCCGCCCGCGTTTCGGCGTGATGCGCTCGCGCGAGTTCCTGATGAAGGATGCGTATTCCTTCCACCTGGACGACGCCAGCCTGGTGGCCGAATACGAAAACATGAAGGCCGCCTACACCCGCATCTTCACCCGCCTGGGCCTGGAGTTCCGCGCGGTGCAGGCCGATTCGGGCGCCATCGGCGGTGATGCCTCGCAGGAATTCCATGTGATCGCCGATTCGGGCGAAGACGCGCTGGTGTTCTCCACCGGCTCGGATTACGCAGCCAATGTCGAAGCAGCCATCGCCGCCGACCCGGCACCGCGCGCGGCTGCCAGCGAAGCACTGCGCAAGATCGACACGCCCACGCAGAAAACCTGTGAGGACGTGGCCGCACTGATGGGCATCACCCTGCTGCGCACGGTCAAGTCGATCGCGGTGATGACCACTGAGAACGCCTTCGTGCTGGCACTGGTGCGCGGCGACCACGAGGTCAACGAGATCAAGCTGGCCAAGGTGGCCGGCCTGGCCGATTACCGCATGGCCAGCGAAGCGGAGATCGCCGAATACCTGGGCAGCGAACCCGGCTTCCTGGGCCCGCTCAATCCGCGCAAGGCAATCCGCGTGGTGGCCGACCGCGACGTGGCGGCGATGGCCGATTTCGTCGTCGGTGCCAACGAAAAGGGCTTCCACATTGCCGGCGTCAACTGGGGCCGTGACCTGCCCGAGCCGGAAGTGGCCGATATCCGCAACGTCAAGGCGGGCGACCGCGCGCGTGATGGCGGCGAGCTGAAGATCACCCGTGGTATTGAGGTGGGCCACGTATTCCAGCTGGGCCGCCAGTATGCGCAGGCACTGAAAGCCACGGTGCTGGATGAAAACGGCAAGGCCGCGGTAATGGCCATGGGCTGCTATGGCATTGGCGTGTCGCGCATCGTCGCCGCCGCCATCGAACAGAACCACGACGACGCCGGCATTCTGTGGCCGGCCGCGATGGCGCCGTGGCAGGCCGTGGTCTGCATGATCAATCCGAAACAGGATGCCGCGGTGATCGCCGCCGCCGAAGCCCTGCTGGCCGATCTTCAGGCTGCCGGTATTGACGCGGTGCTGGACGACCGTGGCCTGCGCCCGGGCGCGATGTTTGCCGACATGGAGTTGATTGGCATCCCGCACCGCATCGTGGTATCCGAGCGCGGCCTGGCGGCAGGCACGTTTGAATATCGCGCACGCAATGCCAGCGAAGCTGAGAACCTTGACCGCGCCACGGTTCTGCAGAAAATCATCGGGTAATCTGCAAAGGCCGGGAAACATCCCGGCCTTTTCATTTGCACATAACACTAAAAACGGTATTTGGTTTGTCATCCACACCGCGCGCCCGTATTCTTACGGCGCTGCCACGGATTGGCTTTCCCTTGAACCCATTATCCGGAGTAGTCCATTAGATGAGTATTGATCTGAGCAGCCTGTCGGCCAAAGAGCTGGCTTCCCTGATTCGTGATGCCCAGAAGCGCAAGAGCATCGTTGCCAAGCGCCAGCCGATTACCAAGGTCCGTGCCCAGCTGACTGCCGCTGCCAAAAAGGCCGGCTACAGCATTGAAGAACTGTTCGGCGCTGGCGCACCTGCCGCCAAGGCCCCGCGTGCTGCCAAGGCCGCCAAGGGCGCCAAGACGGGCCGCACCCTGCCGAAGGTGGCGCCGAAGTATCGCAACCCGGCCAACCCGGCCGAAACCTGGACCGGCCGTGGCAAGCAGCCGCGCTGGCTGGCTGAGTTCACCAACCAGGGCCGCAAGGTCGAGGACTTCCTGATTCAAAAGTAATCAGGGTTACAAAATGAAAGCGCCGGCGAATGCCGGCGTTTTTTATTGTCTGTCGTTACAGATTCTTGCGTGCGGGCACCAGCAGGTTGCCGAACAGCAAACCAGCCACCAGCGCCATCACCACGTTCAACACCATGAGCAGGGCGGACTCGCCGGCATTCACGTTCTGCTGCTGGGCCAGGTTCAACACGCCACGCAGGCTGATGCTGCCCGGCACCAGCATGATGATGCCGGGCAGGCGGATGATCGCCCCCGGCCGCTGCACCACGCGGCCAAACAGATTGCCGGCCGCGGTGAGCAGCATCGCCGCCAGGAAGATACCGGCCGGGCCGCCCCACAGTTGGCCGCCATAACGGGATATGGCATAACCGGCCAGGGAAGCTGCCATTACCCACGGATAATCCCGCCTGCTGGCGCGGAACAGCATGGCGAAGGCAAATGAAGCCACCAGCACCGAGCCCCATTCCACCCAGTCCGACTGCGGCCGCGAAGCCTTCACCACCGGCTCCAGGCCGATGAAACCGGCGATGGTGACCGCGATCATCGCGCCTACGGTGAGTTTCATGATGGTGGTCAGCGCGCCGGCAAAACGGGCCGTCCCCGAGACCCAATGCTGGCTGGCCAGCTCATTGACCGCATTGGTCAGCGCCATGCCCGGCAGCAGAATCACCAACGACGCGATGATGGTGGAATTCAAATTCAGCGGCCCGATGAACGAGGCCACCAGCACCGCCACGAATCCGGCCAACGCTGCCGCCAGCGCATCGGCGGCCTCGCGCGTGGCGACCCTGCGGTCGGTATAGAACAGCAGCAGGCCGATCAGCAGGCCGGTAACACCGGCCGTGGCGATATCCAGCCATGGCAGCCGCCACAGCCCGGCCACGCCGGCCGACCCCAGGGTGAAAGACAGCAGCAGCTGGATTTTGCCGCGCACGCCCGGGTCTTTATCCAACTGCCGCAGTGCCGTGTGGCCCTGGGCGATACTCATGCGCGCGGTGGAAACCGCCTCAGCGATCTCATCGGCCATGGCCAGTTTATGCAGATCGGTATCGCCCGGCCCCAGGCGGATGACGCGGGTGATGTCACTGGAGCCGATGGCCTGGGTTGGATCACTGAAACTCAGAATCAAACCAGTGGGGTTTGACCAGGGTTCGCAATCCAGGTCCAGTTGCTGGGCCAGGGCCACCACGGCCGCCTCCAGCCGCTGCGCAGTGGTGCCATAACGGTGCAGCCGGCCGGCCATTTCTGAAACAAAGGCCACGCGCTGTGCATAGGTCGCCCGGCTGGGGGCCGAGACAGGAATGGAAGCAAGGTCGGCAGACATGCTCGGTAGTATCGCCCGAAGCGGAAGCAATGCATCATCCGCGCTCCACGGATGACAGGGTATTCTCGGCATCAGATGCCAATGATGACGAACACCTCCCCACCCAGCTGCACGATGGAACCCGGTACCGAAGGCCTGCTGCGGCTTTCCGGCAGCTGGACGCTGTCCACTGCGACTAGCGCGGTGAAGGCCCTGGAGGCCAACACCCAGGCCGTCACCGGCATTGATGCGCAGCAGATCGACCACCTGGATTCAGCCGGCGTGCTGTTGTTGCTGCGCTTCGTGCACAAGGCCGGGCTGGCCGACGACAGCCTGCTGTTCCGCGAGGAGCACCGGGCCCTGGTCTGCACCATCGAAGAAGTTGCCGACGAACGCCCCAGGCCGCAGCGCGACTACGGCGTTGCCGCGGCGCTGGAGCGGTTGGGCCGCTCGGTGCAGGCCATCGGCCGCAACATCGTGGTGCTGGTCAATTTCCTGGGCGAAAACCTGTCCAAGCTGGCGCGCCTGGTGCGCCAGCCGCGGCGCCTGCGCCTGACCGCCACCGTCAACCAGATGGAACAGGTGGGCCTGGACGCCGTGCCCTTGGTAGCCCTGTTGTCCTATCTGGTGGGCGCGGTGATTGCCTTCCTCGGCTCGACGATCCTGCGCGACTTCGGCGCGGAGATCTATGTCGTGGAACTGGTGAACATCGCCTTCCTGCGCGAATTCGCCGTGCTGCTGACCGCCATCGTGCTGGCCGGGCGCACCGCCAGCGCCTTTACCGCACAGATCGGCGCGATGAAGGCGCGCGAGGAGATCGATGCCATCCAGACCCTCGGCCTGGATCCGATCGACCTGCTGGTACTGCCGCGCGTGCTGGCGCTGCTGGTGATGCTGCCATTGCTCACCTTCATCGCGATGCTGGCCGGTTTGGCCGGCGGCATCACCGTTGGCGCGTTCGACCTGGGCATTCCGCCGCAGATGTACCTGGCGCGCATGCACGAGACCATGGAGGTGCGGCATTTCCTCGTCGGGCTGTCGAAGGCGCCGGTGTTCGCGCTGATCATCGGCCTGATCGGCTGCCTGGAAGGCTTGAAGGTGGAAGGCACCGCGCAATCGGTGGGCGAGCGCACCACCTCCAGCGTGGTGCAGACCATTTCGCTGGTCATCATCCTCGACGCGATGGCCGCGTTGTGGTTCATGCACATGGACTGGTAGGCGGAGTCCCCGGACGATGATGGCAATCCCTTCCAACAAGGCAGAGAAGCCGGCCGACGCGCTGGCCATCCGCGTGCGCGGGCTGGTCAACCGTTTCGGCAGCCAGACCGTGCATGAAGACCTGGACCTGGACGTGCGCCGTGGCGAGATCCTTGGCGTGGTCGGCGGCTCGGGCACCGGCAAATCGGTGCTGATGCGCTCCATCCTGGGCCTGCGCAAACCCGATGCCGGGCAGATGGAAGTGCTGGGCGTCGATGCCCGCTCGGACAAGCCGACCGACCGCCTGCAGATTGAACGCAACACCGGCGTGCTGTTCCAGGATGGCGCCCTGTTCTCCTCGCTCACCGTGGGTGAGAACGTGCAGGTGCCGCTCAAGGAGCACCACCCGGAATTGAACGAGCGCTGGCACTACGAGCTGGCCTTGTTGAAGGTGAAGCTGGCCGGGTTGCCGGCGGATGCCATCAACAAGCTGCCCTCGCAGTTGTCCGGTGGCATGCGCAAACGCGCCGGGCTGGCGCGCGCGCTTGCGCTGGATCCACCGCTGCTGTTCCTGGACGAACCCACCGCCGGCCTGGATCCGATTGGTGCAGCGGCGTTCGACCACCTGATCAAGACCCTGCAGGAAGCACTGGGTTTGACCGTATTTCTCATCACGCACGACCTGGACACGCTCTACGCCATCTGTGACCGGGTGGCGGTACTGGCCGACCGCAAGGTGGTGGCCTGCGCGCCGCTGCCGGAAATCGAACAACTCGACCACCCGTGGATACGCGAGTATTTCCACGGCCCCCGCGCCCGCGCTGCGCGCGGCATTCAGTCCGAGAACGCCTGACCATGGAAACCAAAGCCAACTACGTTCTGATCGGCGCCTTCACCCTTGTGGTGGCGATGGCCCTGCTGGTGTTCGGGCTATGGGCCGCCAAATACTCCTCCGACCGCACCTGGCAGGATTACCGGGTGGTATTCAACGAGGCCGTCACCGGCCTGTCGGTCGGCAGCCCCGTGCAGTACAACGGCATTGCGGTGGGCTCGATCACCGAGCTGACGCTGGCGCCGGATGATCCGCGCAAGGTCATCGCCAAGCTGCGGCTCAATTCGACCACGCCGGTGAAGACCGACACCCGCGCCAAGCTGGCCATCACCAGCCTCACCGGGCCATCGATCATCCAGCTCAGCGGCGGCACGCCACAGGCCGCGGCGCTGACAGCCGCCAGCCGGGAGCCTGTCCCGACCATCGCCACCGCCCCCTCGGCGCTGCAGAACATCACCGATGTCGCCAACCGTGTGGTCGAGCGCATGGACCAACTGCTCAGCGACAAGAACGTGGATCGCATCTCGACCACGCTTGCCCACCTGGAGACCATCAGCGGTGGCCTGGCCAGCCGCGATGAAGGCACGCAGGCGTTGTTGATCGAAGCCCGCGACGCCGCACGCAACCTCAACACCACGCTCAACACCGCCAATGGCGCCATCGCCCACCTGGACCAGCACGTGCTGCGGCAGTTGCCGGCCACGCTGGACAAGCTCGATACCAGCCTGGGCAAGCTGGATTCGGCCGCCGGCAATGCCGACGCCATCCTTGGCGAGAACCGCGCCGCCATCAACAGTTTCGCCAACGACGGCCTGGCCCAGCTTGGCCCGACCCTGACCGAACTGCGCGGCCTGATCCGCGACCTGCGCCGGGTCAGCGACCGGCTGGAGAACAACCCGGCCCGCTACCTGCTCGGCCGCGATGCACCGAAGGAGTTTGAACCGAAATGAAGTTCTCCCAGCCGATCAAACTGCTCATTCCCGCCTGCCTGCTGATGCTGGCCGGCTGCTCGGTGCTGGCCGGCGGCGACCGCCAATCCACCACCATCTACGCGCCGCAGGTGCGCATCAGCGCCGATCCCGCATGGCCGCAGGTGGCCTGGCAGCTGTCCATCGCCAAGCCCAGCGCCGCCCGCCTGGTCGACAGCCCGCGCATCAACGTGCGCCCCAGCCCAGGCGAACTGGAGGTGTACCGCGGCGCAACGTGGTCGCAACCGGCCACCGACATGCTGGAAGACACACTGCTGCGTGGCTTCGAGGATTCGGGCCGGATCAGCGCCGTCGCGCGTATCGCCACCGGCATCCGCTCGGACTACAAGTTGACTACCGACCTGCGCCGCTTCGAGGCCGACTATCGCGGCGGCGACGTGCCTGCAGCCACCATCGAGCTCAATGCCAAGTTGATCCACAGCATTGACCAGCGCGTGGTTGCCTCACGCACCTTCCTGACCGTCGAACCGGCAAGCTCGACGGAAGTCCCCCAGGTCGCAAAAGCCTTTGAAATCGCCCTGGACAAAACCGCGACGGAGCTGATCGGCTGGACCCTGCTCAGCGGGCAGCAGGACGCCGCTCAGCAGGCCGCGCCGATATCCAGCGGAAAGTAAGATTGATCCGCTCGCCCATCGGGCGGGCGGTCTTCGGCAGCGAATGCTGATAAAAGCGCTGGGTATCGCCGGCCATCACCAGCAGATCGCCATGGGCGAGCAAAAATTCGGTGGTCTGCGAAGGGGCGTCACGACGGCGCAGCAGGAAACGCCGCGTTGCCCCCAGGCTCAACGAGGCAATCACGGGGCGCTCACCCAGTTCCGGTTCGTCGTCACTGTGCCAACCCATGCTGTCGCGGCCATCGCGATAGCGGTTGATCAGCACACTGTTGAATGGCACCGCGCAGGCCTGCTGCAGCCGCTCGCGCAACGGCAACAACGCGCTCGGCCAGGGCCGGGGCACGAAATCAGCCCCCGAATAGCGGTAGTGCGCCTGCGGATCACCAACCCAGCAACTCAACCGCGGTGAATCCACCCAGCGCCCGAACATGCGGATGCGGTGGATTTCCCACGGCACCTCGTCCAACAAGGCCAGCATCAAGGCATCAGCCTCGGCAAGCTGTAGCCAGCCGGGATGGCGGCGGAGGTCAGCATTGATATGGTCGACGGGAAACAGCATCGGGAAACCCTATCACGCTCGATCCACACGGCATTTGCCCGGTTCAGCACGAATCCTGAAAATGGTGACATGCTCCCTCAGTTTTCCGGAAAGTACATGTCCGCGCCTTCGGTCCCCCGCCCCCAACCAAACCGCTCACAGCGACTTCGCGACGGGCGGTCTTGGGCATGAAGCGATACCTGCAGGCGGCGCAGCGTTCGATCCAGCAGCACGGCGGCGGTATCAGCGGACTTCTCTCCGTCCTCCGCCGTGCGTTCAGGATTATTTCGGCGATGGGAGTACGTGGAGTACTCGGACGCTTGCAGTCTGCAAGTGCCGTACGCACGGTCATTCCCGACGGCGCAGATGAAACACCGCTGCCAGCTCCGACACCATTGTCGGCATTCGACCTGCGCGTTGGCGTAATGGCACATGTGTTCTACCCGGACCTCATCGACGAGTTCACTGAAACACTGCAGAAGATGCCGGTTCCATTCGCCCTGCTCGTCTCCGTCATCGACGCAGACGCAGCCGCCCAGATCCAGGCACGAATGGGCAACCTCCCCAAGCTGCTGCAACTTTCGGTCAAAGTGGTGGAGAACCGCGGCCGCGACATCGCGCCTTTTCTGGTTGCCTTCAACGACGAGATTCTCGAACTGGACCTGATTGGTCACATACATACCAAGAAGTCGCTGTACACCGGCAGTGAGCAGAGCTCCTGGCGCCAGTACCTGCTCACTGGATTGTTCGGTTCCTCCCAGCGCATCGCCTGGATACTGGGCATGTTCCAGGCCATGCCAAAGCTGGGCCTTGTCTACCCGGAAAGTCACGAGAACGTGCCGCTTTGGGCCCACACCTGGCTAAGCAATGGCCCCGCGTGTGATGCCTTGGCTGCGCGACTGGGCATCGCCCTGCAGCACAACCGATACATCGACTTTCCCGCTGGGTCCATGTTTTGGGCGCGCGTGGAAGCGTTGCGCCCACTGTTTGAGCTGCGACTTAAGGTAGAGGACTTCCCCTTTGAGCAAGGGCAAGTGGACGGTACCCTGCAGCATGCCGTCGAACGTCTGTTTGGCCAGGTTGTCCGCCACCATGGATTCCGTCTCGGGATTCTTCCTGCCGACGGTAGGCTGTCACTGGCTTCTGAAGGTCTGCGCAATGCCGAGGCTGCGCTTGACTCCGACCAGGCCGGACGCATGCAGCTGGCCGCGATAGGCGCAACCACCATCAGCGTGGACGTCTTCGACACGCTCGTCATCCGCCCCTTTCTCACGCCAGCCGCCTCCCGCGCCCACCTTGCCTGGCGCATTGAACGCGACCTTGGCGTCCATGAGTTCTCACGGCTTCGCGATGACGCTGAGGCCGCCCTTCGTAGCCGCCTGCAGCGCGATCCAACGTTACGGGAAATCCACCAGCAACTGGCCCTCCAGCTTAACCACCCTTCACTTGAAGCGGCCAATCTGATGCGCGCTGAACTGGAGCACGAACAGACACAACTACGTCCACGAACCGGCGTACTTGATGCATTGGCACTGTTGAATCCACCGAAGCTGTTCGCGCTTTCGGACATGTACCTGGACAGGGCGGATCTCAAACAGGTTCTACCGAAGGCGGTGACAGACATCGTCCAAATCCTGCATGTTTCCTGCGAAACCGGGTTGCGCAAGGATCAACTACAGAGCTGGGACGAACTTGCCCGCCGTGAGGGTATCGATACAACCCACTGGCTCCATGTCGGCGACAACGAGCATGCCGACATACAGCTCCCACAGCTGGCCAAACTGCTGACCCCGGTACATGTTCTCCGTCCGGCAGCATTACTGGACATCATTCCCGCACTGCGGCCGCTGCGCCCCCCTGCCGGAATACTTGCAGCATGGCCTGAGCAGTTGTGGCGCGGACTACTCGCCAACCGCTTCACCTCCATTCTGGACACGTCACCGCAACGTCTGCGTGGACGCCCGCAGTTGGCACCGGAGGATCTGGGTTACACCGTGCTTGGACCATTGCTGCTGGACTTCCTGCTGGCAATGTTGCGTTCAGCCACCCGGCACTCCGTCGACAGCATTCTGTTCCTGAGTCGCGAGGGACATCTGCTGCATCGCGCCTTTGAATCCCTGCGTCCATTCCATCGCAATGCGGCACAACTGGAGGCGCATTACTTTCTTGCATCACGACGGGCAACGGCTCTGCCGGCCATGCATCACGCCCAAGACCTTGAGCTGCTGCTTGAAGGAACATTCAACGGCACACTTGAGCAGCTGCTGATTGCGCGCGCCGGCCTTCCTGCCCGCGATGCCGTTGCCAGCATCGCCCCGGAGCTGCTTGGACGTGATGTCTTCTTGCCTGAGATGGCAGCCTCCCTCATCGAATGGCTGCAACCAGCGGCTCCCGCGTTGCTCACCTTGGCCACACAGGCACGCAGCGACTACCTTGACTACTGGTCAACGCTCTCCTTGACCACCAACCCCATGGTGATTGACCTGGGATACGCCGGCACCATTCAACGCAACCTCTCCCGCATGCGGAAGCGGCCCCTCGGAGGTTTTTACATGGCGCTTCGCGCCCGCGCCAGGCAGTTGCAGGAGCAAGGCTGGGCTGAAGCCCGCTACTTCGATGGCAGGCAGGAAGAACACGAAACCTGCTCCCCCATTCTGGCCAATGACCTTCTATTGGAGGCATTGCTTGGCGCACCGTCGGGCCAATTCAACGGATTCAAAGCAGCAGCCGACATGCAGCCGGCCCAGCCTTGTTTCGGCCCAATAGAGTTGACCGCGCAAGGGCTGCAAGCACTGGAACTCACTCACCAAGGGGCGCTGGAATTCATCAATGACATCTGCGCAATGATCGGCCAGGACATCACCGACATCGAACTGGACCCTGCAGGCGTGCAGATTCCATTGCAATGCTTGGCCGATGGTCGATGGAATGCAGATGCAGCTTTGCAGTTGCTCGCCACCGAAGACAGTTTTACCGGCCGCGGCAACGTCGCGGCCGGTAAAACTCCGACTTAGCGGCTGAACGCCACGCCGGTCTTTTCCTTCAGCTCGTCATCGCTGACGCCCGGTGCCGCTTCCACCAGCACCAGGCCGCCTGCGGTGACGTCGAACACGGCCAGGTCGGTGATGATGCGGTTGACCACGCCCACGCCGGTCAGCGGCAGCGTGCATTCGGGCAGGATCTTGTGCTCACCGTTCTTGGCGGTGTGCTCCATCAGCACCACCACGCGCTGCACGCCGGCCACCAGGTCCATGGCGCCGCCCATGCCCTTGACCATCTTGCCGGGCACCATCCAGTTGGCCAGGTCGCCCTTGTCGGTGACCTGCATCGCGCCGAGGATGGCCAGGTTGATGTGGCCGCCGCGGATCATCGCAAACGAATCATGGCTGCCGAAGTAGCTGGCACCGGCACGCGCGGTGACGGTCTGCTTGCCGGCGTTGATCAGGTCGGCATCCACTTCGCTTTCGGTCGGGAAGGGGCCGATGCCGAGCAGGCCGTTTTCGGACTGCAGCCACACATCCACGCCGTCGGGAATGTGGTTGGCCACCAGCGTCGGCAGGCCGATGCCCAGGTTCACATAGGCGCCATCGGTCAGCTCGCGGGCGGCGCGTTGCGCCATTTCGTCACGGGTCCAGGCCATTTCAGTTCCCCTCCTGACGCACGGTGCGCTGTTCGATGCGCTTCTCCGGCGTTGCGTTCAAAACGATGCGGTCCACATAGATGCCCGGCAGGTGCACCTGGTCCGGATCAATGCTGCCAACCGGCACGATTTCCTCCACTTCCACCACGCAGACCTTGCCGGCCATGGCGCAGGCCGGGTTGAAATTGCGCGCGGTCTTGCGGAACAGCAGGTTGCCGGCTTCATCTGCCTTCCACGCCTTGACCAGCGCGACATCGGCCTTGAGCGCGGTTTCCAGCACATAGTGCTTGCCGTCGAATTCGCGGGTCTCCTTGCCTTCAGCCACGATGGTGCCGTAGCCGGTGGCGGTGAAGAACGCCGGAATGCCGGCACCGCCGGCACGCAGGCGCTCGGCCAGGGTGCCCTGCGGGTTGAATTCCAGCTCCAGTTCGCCGGCCAGGTACTGGCGCTCGAACTCCTTGTTCTCGCCCACATAGGACGAAATCATCTTCTTGATCTGGCGGGTTTCCAGCAGTTGACCCAGGCCGAAACCATCGACACCGGCATTGTTGGAAATGGCGGTCAGGCCCTTGACCCCGCTGTCACGCAGCGCGGCAATCAGCGCCTCGGGGATGCCGCACAGTCCGAAACCGCCCACGGCCAGGGTCTGGTCATCGGCCACGATGCCGGCCAGGGCCTGCGCGGCGCTGGCAAACACCTTGCCACGCTGGCCGGTCTGGGTTGAGAGATCGCTCATCGCTTCACGCCCACAGTAGTAATGATTCGCGCATTCTAGCCATTGTCCGGGGGCTGCCGCCTTGGACGTTCGTCCAGTCCGCAGACAGCTACGGCGCCTCTGGACGACTAAACTAGGCTTCTTTCACCAGCAGGACGCGTGCATGCCCCTTCCCGCCTTCAAGGCTTATGACATCCGCGGCCGCGTGCCCGGCGAACTCAACGAAGACATGGCCCGCAAGATCGGCAAGGCCCTGGCAGCCCAACTGGGCGCCGGCCCGGTGGTGCTGGGCCACGATGTGCGCCTGACCAGCCCCGGCCTGCAGGAGGCGCTTGCCAGCGGCCTGCGTGGCGAGGGCCGTGACGTCATCGACATCGGCCTGTGCGGCACCGAGGAGGTGTATTTCCAGACCGACCACCTGCAGGCTGCCGGCGGCGTGATGGTCACCGCCAGCCACAACCCGATGGACTACAACGGCATGAAGCTGGTGCGCGAGATGGCCAAGCCGATCAGCTCGGACACCGGCCTGTTCGCCATCTCCGATGCGGTTGCTGCCGATGACAGCGCCGCGCAGCCACCGCGTGCAGAGCAGCGCCCGCAGCACGACAAGAGCGCCTACATCCAGCATCTGCTCAGTTACGTGGACGTTTCCGCGCTGAAGCCGCTGAAGCTGGTGGTCAATGCCGGCAACGGCGGCGCGGGCAGCATCATCGACCTGCTGGCACCGCACCTGCCGCTTGAATTCGTACGCATCTGCCATGAGCCCGATGGCAATTTCCCCAATGGCATTCCCAACCCGCTGCTGCCGGAAAACCGTGACGCCACCGCCAACGCAGTGCGCGAGCATGGCGCGGATTTCGGCATCGCGTGGGACGGCGATTTCGACCGCTGCTTCTTCTTCGACCACGAAGGCCGCTTCATTGAAGGCTATTACCTGGTCGGCCTGCTGGCCCAGGCCATCCTGTCGCGCAACCCGGGTGGCAAGGTCGTCCACGACCCGCGCCTGACCTGGAACACCGTGGAGATGGTGGAAGCGGCCGGCGGCGTGCCGGTGCTGTGCAAGAGCGGCCACGCCTTCATCAAGGAGAAAATGCGCGCTGAGAATGCCGTCTATGGCGGCGAGATGAGCGCACACCATTACTTCCGCGAGTTCGCTTATGCCGACTCCGGCATGATCCCGTGGCTGCTGATCGCCGCACTGGTTTCGAGCAGCGGCACATCGCTGGCCGCGCTGGTTGAAGACCGCATCGCGCGCTTCCCCTGCAGTGGTGAAATCAACTTCAAGGTCAGCGATGCCAAGGCCGCCGTGGCGCGCGTCATGGCGCACTTCGCCGCGCAGTCGCCCGCACTGGATCACACCGACGGCATCAGCGCCGATTTCGGCCAATGGCGTTTCAACCTGCGCAGCTCCAACACCGAGCCGTTGCTGCGCTTGAATGTGGAAACCCGGGGCGATGCCACCTTGCTTGCCGAACGTACCGCTGAAATTTCCAAACTGATCACCGCCTGAGGAACGCCATGAGCCAGATCCTGCCCGTCATCCTCTCCGGTGGTTCCGGCACGCGGTTGTGGCCGCTGTCGCGCGAAGCCTATCCCAAGCAGTTCCTGCAACTGTCCGGGACGCACAGCATGTTGCAGTCCACCTGGTTGCGGGTGGCCGATGTGGCCGCAGTGCCGCCGATCGTGGTTGCCAATGAGGCGCACCGCTTTGTCGCGGCCGAGCAGTTGCAGCAGGTCGGTACGACACCATCGGCCATTCTGCTGGAGCCGATCGGTCGCAACACCGCGCCGGCGATTGCCGCGGCCGCGCTGGAAGCACGCCGCAATGGGGATGACCCGTTGTTGCTGGTGCTGCCGTCGGACCATTTGATCCGCAACGTCGCGCACTTCCACCAGGCCATCGTTGAAGCGGCCACCATTGCCGAACAGGGCAAGCTGGTCACCTTCGGCATTCAACCGACCGCGCCGGAAACCGGCTACGGCTACATCAAGGCGGCCTCCGGCGAAGGTGCTCGCGCCATCGAACGCTTTGTCGAAAAGCCCGACCTGGCCACCGCCGAAGCCTATGTCGCCTCGGGCGAGTACTACTGGAACAGCGGCATGTTCCTGTTCCGTGCGTCACGTTACCTGGAAGAACTCGAGCGCCTGCAGCCGCAGATCCTCGCTGCCTGCCGTGCATCGTGGGACAAGGCACGCCGTGACAGCGACTTCATCCGCCTGGATGCCGAGGCCTTCACCGCCAGCCCGTCGGATTCCATCGACTACGCGGTGATGGAGAAGACCAGCGCTGCGGCGGTGGTGCCGCTGGACGCCGGCTGGAGCGATGTCGGCTCGTGGACCGCGCTGCGTGATGTCTCCGACCAGGATGCCGACGGCAACGCGCACCGCGGTGATGTGATCGCCATCGATTGCCACAACACGTTTGCCTATGGCGAGCGCCTGATCGCAATGGTCGGGCTGGACGACATCATCATTGTTGAAACCGACGACGCGGTGCTGGTCGGCAAATCCGACCGCATGCAGGAAGTGAAGGATGTCGTCGCACGGCTGAAGGCCGACGGCCGCAGCGAGGCGACATGGCACCGCAAGGTCTACCGTCCGTGGGGTGCCTACGACTCCATCGACAACGGCGAGCGTTTCCAGGTCAAGCGCATCACGGTCAAGCCCGGCGGCACCTTGAGCCTGCAGATGCATCACCACCGCGCCGAGCATTGGATCGTGGTCAGTGGCACGGCCGAAGTCACCCGCGGTGATGAGGTGCTGCTGCTTACCGAAAACCAAAGCACCTACATCCCGCTCGGTGTCACCCATCGCCTGCGCAACCCGGGCAAACTGCCGCTGGAACTGATTGAGGTGCAGTCGGGCAGCTATCTGGGCGAAGACGATATCGTGCGCTTCGAGGACACCTACGGCCGCGCCTGAGTCCGCAGCATCGTCACCCTGAAAACCCCGGGCTTTCCCGGGGTTTTTCATGGGAACAACACAGCGCCGTTCAACAATGCGATCGGCCTGCGGGAACAGGATCGCGACCTGCGGATCATGCCCGTAGGAGCGACCTTGTTCGCGAAGCCGATGGAGCTGAAGCGCGCGAGCTGGCTGCAATCACATATGGCTCCGCATCTGGCTGATTCATAGCTTCGCGACCAAGGTCGCTCCTACGGGAAGGCGGAAAAAGAAACCCCGGCATGGCCGGGGCTTCTCCTTGTCTGCTTACGCTTTGGCAGCCGCAAGTTCCGCCATGACGTGGCGCAAGCCGTGTTCCCACGGTGGCAGCACGATGCCGAAGTCCTGCTGCAACCTGCGGTTGTCCAGCACCGACCACGATGGCCGCTTGGCGGGGGTCGGGTACTCGGCACTGCCGATTGCATGCACCACGGGCGCCTTGGCAAGCAGCCCGGCCATTAGCGCCTCACCGAAGATCGCCTCGGCAAAACCGTGCCAACTGGTCTGCCCGGAAGCGGTGAGATGCCACGTGCCAGAGAGTCGGCCCGGATGCTGCAAGGCCTGCGCGGTGACATCGGCAATCAGTGCGGCTGACGTCGGTGTGCCGATCTGGTCGGCCACCACGCGCAACTCGTCACGGTCCGCGCCCACGCGCAACATCGTGCGCAGGAAATTGGCACCGTGCGAAGCGTAGACCCAGGCGGTACGGAAGATCAGGTGGCGCCCACCCGCAGCACGCACGGCTTCTTCACCGTCACGCTTGCTGGTGCCGTACACGCCCAGCGGCGCGGTGCGCTCCTCCTCCCGGTACGGCGCGGTGCCTTCACCGTTGAACACATAGTCGGTGGAGTAATGCACCATCGGCACGTCATGCGCCGCGCACCACCGCGCGATCACGCCAGGCGCCTGCGCATTGGCAAGGAAAGCCGCTTCCGGCTCCTGCTCGGCACGATCCACTGCCGTGTAAGCGGCGGCATTGACGACCACCGACGGCTGCAGGCGATCCAGCAATGCAGGCAGGCTGTCGGGCTGGGAGAAGTCGGCGATTTCACAGGCGCTGCCATCCGGCAGCTTGCCACTGCGCGTCGTCGCCATGACATTGCCCAGCGGCGCCAAGGCACGCAGCAGTTCCTGGCCTACCTGGCCATTGCCACCAAACACCAGCACGGTCACGGCAGATAAACCGGCAGGCGGTCTTCGGCAATGTCCTTCAGGAAGGGCGCGTTCTCGTCCTTGGCGGACAAGGTCGGGCCGCTGATCGGCCAATCCACGCCGATGTCGGCATCATTCCAGCGCACGCCGGCATCGGCTTCCTTCAGGTACACCTCGGTGCACAGGTAGCTGAACACCGCCCGTTCGGACAACACGGCAAAACCGTGCGCAAAGCCTTCCGGAATCCAGAACTGGCGCTTGTTCTCCGCGCTCAGCACCACCGCCTCCCAGCGCCCGAAGGTCGGCGAGCCGCGACGGATATCCACCGCCACATCGTAGACCTCACCTTCCAGCACGCTGACCAGCTTGCCCTGCGGGCGTGGCCATTGGTAATGCAGGCCACGCAGCACACCCTTGCTCGACGCCGACACGTTGCTCTGCACGAACTTGTCCGGCAGGCCAAGCGCCTTGAAGCGCTCTGCGTTCCAGGTCTCGAAGAAAAAACCACGCTCATCGCCAAACACCGCCGGTTCGATGACAACGCAGCCCGACAATGCGGTTTCAATTACTTTCACGGAACAATTCCTCGTTCGACCAGCTTCTGCAGGTACTGGCCATAGCCATTCTTCAACAGCGGCGCAGCCAGTGCTTCCAGCTGCCCGGCGTTGATCCACCCTTGCCCATAGGCAATTTCCTCCGGACAACACACCTGCAGGCCCTGGCGGGTCTGGATGGTCTCGATGAAGTTGGAGGCCTCCAGCAACGACTGGTGCGTGCCGGTGTCCAGCCAGGCGTAACCCCGTCCCAGCGCTTCAAGCTGCAACGAGCCTTCGTCCAGGTAGCGCTGGTTGAGATCAGTGATCTCCAGCTCGCCACGCGGTGAAGGCTTCAACGCGGCCGCATAGTCGCTGGCATTGCCGTCGTAGAAATACAGGCCGGTCACCGCATAGTTCGAACGCGGCTTCTCGGGCTTCTCGACCAAGCCAACCACCCTGCCGTCCTTGTCGAACTCGGCCACGCCGTAGCGCTCCGGGTCGTTGACCCAATAGCCAAACACCGTCGCTCCCTGTTGCTGGGCATCGGCGCGCTTGAGCACCTCGCGCAGGCCATGGCCATGGAAGATGTTGTCACCCAGCACCAGGCAACTCGGCTTGCCACCGACGAAATCACGACCAATCAGGTACGCCTGCGCCAGGCCATCAGGGCTGGGCTGCACGGCGTATTCAATGTTCATGCCCCACTGCGAGCCATCACCGAGCAGTTGCTGGAACAAGGCCTGTTCGTGCGGGGTATTGATGATCAGCACATCACGGATACCGGCCAGCATCAGCACGCTGAGCGGGTAATAGATCATCGGCTTGTCGTAGACCGGCAGCAGTTGTTTGCTAACCCCCTTGGTGATCGGGTACAGGCGAGTGCCAGACCCGCCGGCCAGGATGATGCCTTTGCGTTGCGTCATTTCCAGATTCCTTTTTGGCAAAGTGCCGTAGTGCCGTGCCGCCCGTCATCAAGCCGCATGTGCGGCTTGGCCACATCGACAATCAGGCATGTTCAGGCAGAGGTGCCGATGCGCTGCAAACGGTAGCTGCCATCAAGCACACCATTGACCCATTCCTGGTTGTCCAGGTACCAGTCAACGGTGAACGCAATGCCTTGTTCAAACGTGAACTTCGGCTCCCAGCCCAACTCATTCTTCAACTTGGACGCGTCAATCGCGTAGCGGCGGTCGTGCCCCGGGCGGTCTGCCACATAGGTGATCTGGCTGGCACGTGGCTGGCCATCTTCACGCGGACGGCGTTGATCCAGCAGTGCGCAGATTGCCTGCACCACTTCGATGTTCTGCCGTTCCGAGTTACCACCGACGTTGTAGGTTTCGCCCACACGCCCCTTGGCCAGCACGGTACGGATGGCTTCGCAATGATCGGTCACGAACAGCCAGTCACGCACCTGCTTGCCATCGCCATAAACCGGCAAGGGCTCGCCCGCCAGCGCCTTGGCGATGACCAGTGGAATGAGCTTCTCCGGAAAGTGGTACGGGCCGTAATTATTGGAGCAATTGGTGGTCAACACCGGCAGGCCATAGGTGTGGTGGAACGCACGCACCAAGTGGTCTGAAGCCGCCTTGGAGGCGGAGTAAGGAGAATTGGGCGCGTAAGGGGTGGTCTCGGTGAAAAGGCCGGTCTCGCCCAGGGTGCCGTAAACCTCGTCAGTGGACACATGCAGAAAACGGAAGTCCGCACCCTTCCCGGCCGGCAAGGCCTTCCAGTAATCGCGCACCGCTTCGAGCAGCCCCAACGTACCGACCACGTTGGTCTGGATGAACGCACCCGGACCATCAATGGAGCGGTCCACATGGCTTTCAGCGGCGAAGTTCAACACCGCGTCGGGCTGATGCTCGGCCAGCAGGCGGGAAACCAGCGCACCATCGCCGATGTCCCCCTGCACGAACACATGGTTCGGATTACCGTCCAGGCCTGCCAACGTCTTCAGATTGCCGGCGTATGTCAGTGCATCCAGATTGATGACCCGGATGCCCTTGCTCACTGCTTCCAGAACGAAGTTGCCGCCGATAAAGCCGGCGCCGCCGGTCACAAGCCACGTGGTCACGCAGATACTCTCCTGATCTTCGGCTGCCTGATGCAGCACGTTGGTTGGCTAAGGATATAACGAGGCTCGTTTCACAAGCTGCACCATTGAAGGCGCATGAGGGAGTTACATGAAAAATGCCGCGCCGCAGCATCACCATACGCATTCGCATGGAAGCAGCAAGCCAGCTAGAATCGGGATCGGACCTAGACACCGGCCGGCGCCGGCCCCCTCAGCACTCGAAGGACCCTGCAGCACATGAAAATCCTCGTCGCGTACAAGCGCGTGGTGGACTACAACGTCCGCATTCAGGTCAAGCCGGATGGTTCCGGCGTGGTTACCGACGGCGTCAAGCTCTCGCCCAACCCGTTCGATGAAATCGCTCTGGAAGAAGCCCTTCGCCTGCGTGACAAGGGCATCGCCACTGAGGTCGTGGTCGCCACCATCGCGCCGGCCGACGCCCAGGCACACCTGCGCAATGGCTTGGCCATGGGCGCAAACCGCGCCATCCACGTGGTCACCGACCAGGCCATCCAGCCGCTGACCGCCGCCCGCACCCTGCTCAAGCTGGTCGAGAAGGAACAGCCGGACCTGGTCATCCTCGGCAAGCAGGCCATCGACGACGACGCCAACCAGACCGGCCAGATGCTGGCCACGTTGTGGGCGCGCCCGCAGGCCACCTTCGCCTCCAAGGTCGAGATTGCCGATGGCAAGGCCACGGTCACCCGCGAAGTCGACGCCGGCCTGGAAACGCTGGAAGTCGACCTTCCGGCCGTCATCACCACCGACCTGCGCCTGAACGAGCCGCGCTTCATCAAACTGCCGGACATCATGAAGGCCAAGGCCAAGCCGCTGGAAACCCTGCAGCTGGCCGACCTGGGCGTTGAAGCCGCCGACACGTTCAAGACCACCCACTACGCGGCGCCGGCAAAGCGCAGCAAGGGCGTGATGGTCAAGGATGCCGCCGAACTGGTGGCCGCACTCAAGCAGAAGGGGCTCTTGTAATCATCCCTGATCAAGAGCCCGGCCATCCCTGGCCGGACTTTCCAATGCAGAAGCTCAGCTCCCCATTTGAAGGAAGTTCCGATGTCTAAGATTCTTGTGATTGCCGAACATCTGGACGGCAAGCTCAACAGCGCCGTCGCCAAGACCGTCTCGGCCGCCGCCGCCATCGGTGGCGACATCGATGTGCTGGTGTTGGCCGCCGACCCAGCCGCCATCGCCGCCGACGCCGCGCAGATCGCCGGTGTCAGCAAGGTGCTGACCCTGGCTAACCCGGCCAACGAACATGCCCTGGCCCAGGTGCTGGCGCCGCAGGTTGCCAAGGCCGCGGCCGGCTACAGCCACGTGTTTGGCCCCTCCACCACCACCGGCAAGGATCTGATGCCGGTCGTCGCCGCACTGCTCGGCGTCAACCAGGTCTCGGACCTGATGAGCGTGGAAGGCCCGCATACCTTCAAGCGCCCGATCTACGCCGGCAACGCCATCATCACCGTTGAAGTGCCGGCCGATCAGGTGGTCGTGGCCACTGTCCGTGCTGCCTCGTGGCCGGAAGCGGCCAAGGGCAACAGCGCGCCGGTCGAGGCCATCAGCGTTGATGTCGCCCTGCCCTCGCACACCCGCTTTGTCGGCCTGGCTGCCGGCAAGAGCGACCGCCCGGACCTGCAGAGCGCCAAGCGCGTGGTCTCCGGTGGCCGCGGCGTCGGCTCGGAAGAGAACTTCAAGGTGATCTACCAGCTGGCCGACAAGCTCGGCGCCGGCGTCGGTGCCTCCCGCGCCGCCGTGGACGCCGGTTATGTGCCCAGCGACATGCAGGTCGGCCAGACCGGCAAGATCATCGCCCCGGAGCTGTATATCGCCGTGGGCATCTCCGGCGCCATCCAGCACCTGACCGGCATCAAGGACGCCGGCACCATCGTGGCCATCAACAAGGACGGCGATGCGCCGATCTTTGAAGTTGCGGATATCGGCCTGGTCGGTGACCTGTTCACCCTGCTGCCGGAGCTGGAAGCCGCACTCTGACAAACCAAGCAGCCAACAGAGACTTGCAAACTGCCCGGCACAGCCGGGCAGTTTGCTGTTTACGGTTGGAGAAGGCGAAAATCGGGGATGGCCAAGTCAGACACCACCCCCAAAGACAATGATCAGCTGCTTCGGCGCTGGATGATGCTGCTCATTGCATGCCTGCTGTTGGCATTGGCTGGCTGGGGGCAGTATCGCAAGGCATCGCTGATACCCATATCGATCACACTTGAGCTCGCCGCTTCCAGCACTTCCGGCCAAGTCTTCTATCGGGGAGACAATAGCTACTCGGAGGCACGCTCACTGCCCTTGCAGCTTCGCGCCGATGCTGAACTTCACACCTATCGTGTAGAAATTCCCAGCAAGCGCACGGTCAAGGCCATACGACTCGATGTAGGCAACACTCCTGGCGATGCCACCGTTCAGAGTCTGGTGCTGCAACAAGGGGCCACCGAAGCAAAGCTCGTCGGATCCTCACTCAGGACATCCGTACTCGGCGTCAACCAACTGCAACTTCTTCCACCCAGCAACGATGCACTGCAACTGGTCTCAACGGGCACCGATCCTTACATCGAGTTCGCGGTGCCTGATGTGCTCACCAAGTCACTGCGCGCGCAGAAAGTACTGGCCAACGCGGTACTCGGACTGGGCGTGCTGGGGCTTGCAGTACTTGCATGGTTTGCTCGACGCTTGATAGCGGAATCACTGCGCCGATTGCACCCTGGCCGTGGCACTGGCCTTGCAGTAGCAGCACTGGCCGGGGGTTTGGCATTGCTTGCGCTGCTTGGCAGCGGCTGCGACGGGCTCTGCTCCCCTCGCGGCGTTGCCTACGGCAGCGCCTTGTTGCTGGCTGCGCTTGGCTTCACTGTTGTCGGCTTCGCACTGTTGAGCCTTGTTGGCTGGAAGCAGACACCAGGCAGACCCGCTCTTTTCCTTGCCCTGGTCACCGGCCAAGCCGCGCTTGTGCTCTATGTTCTGCTCAGGTCCGTCCTGCAGGACAAGATTGGCCACATTCCCCTCACCGGGATCGAGCTGTTTGTTCTCGTTGCCGCCGCGGCGGCCTATCTGGCCAGGACGCGCTTGGGTACAGCGACATGGCAACGACATTGGACCACCGGCAGATGGCTCCCTCTGGAGCTTGGATTGCTGTCGGCTATTTGCATCGCGATAGGCGACCGTGAGCTTCCCCGTATCGTGATGCTTTCAAGCGACCCGGATACCCATGCTTACTTCGCCCGACAGATCGAACTGCTCGGTGGGATTCCATGGACCGGAGGTGACCTGTTCAACTACCCGGCTGGAACTGGCGTACTTGGCTTCCTATGGGCCAAGCTGTCCCTGTTGGATGTGCGCAATTCGGTAACTGCACTTCCGCTGCTGCAGGCCTTCACCGCAGCCCTGGTAATCGCCGAAGCGCTTGCGTTGAGGTGCCGACGTTCCGGAACAATCACGCTGGTTTTTGCCACAGCACTGGGCATCACCTGCGCTGGCCTGCTGATACCCCTGTTCTCCGTGTACGCACACATGGAAGGCGCGGGCCGACAGATGGGAATCGCGTTCCTCGCCATTGCCACGCTTCCCCTGCTTCCGCAACAGACCAACAAACTGCGTTATGGCCGGCCGATGGCTATCGTGGCGTCGCTGTGCCTGCTGACACTGGCCATCCTCAATCCGATCAACATCGTCGTCCCACTCATACTGCTTGCAGCCTTTTCGCTGGGCTGCATCCTATGGGAACGCCGCATTCCCTGGCTGGCGCTATCGCCGCTGCTGCTGATCCTGCTGCTGTTGCTTGATCCCTACTATCACCAGCTACTGCTCGGCTCCGGCACATCCGCAAGCAGATTCACGCTCAGCGATGAGCTGCGGGAAATTCCCGGCGCGGAAATTCTGCACCATTGGAAAGCCCTCCTTCTTCAGGGCCCGTGGCAGTTCCTCAAAGGGTTCACACATCTGATCCCCGGCCAGAAGCAACCATTGTTTGGTTTGTTGTTGGCAATGTGCGCGCTGCCCTGGTTGCTCAAGCTGGGCCGAAAGCCAACCGCACTTGCTCGCGTTGTTTTGACCGCCGTATTTGTACTGCTCTCGCTCTGGGCGGCTGATCGTCTGTTTGCAACACTACTCAGCGACCGGCGTTTCTACCTGTTGCAGCCTTACTTCGGCCTCAGCCTCGGGCAACTGAAGATTCTCACGGTCACCGTCCTGGCAGCTGCGGCACCTGTTGCCTTGGCCCGCCATCGGCTCTGGAAAGTAGCACTGCCTGCAGCAGTCCTTGTAGCCCTTACCTTCATCGGCATGCACCGTGTGCAGCCCATGATGGAGTCGCCCCGCGTGGACTATTGCGGTTCACTCGGGTGCGCCAGCAAAGATGACCTTGCCGTACTGGAGGACGTCCAGCGTTTGTGGCGACAGCACGAACTCAGCGACGGATACGTGCTCCTGCCAAACTCGCGGCACCGTGCCCACAATGAAAGCTGGGTGTTCCCAGTAACAGGCACGCGCGCCTTGCCGTTCTACGACGGCCCTCCTGCTGCGTTCTACTACTATCAGGGTAGCGAAGACTTCACGACCGCCAACTACTTGGCCCACGTCTGTGAACGATTCGACCGTGATTGGCTACTTGCACAAGGGATTCGCTATGTATTCCTGCCATCGAACCGGGAATCCGCCTGCCTCGATGGCATGGATGCATTGCAGCAAAGAGCCAAGGTACTCGCACGTCACGGCCAGAGCCAATTCCTGGAATTGCAATAGGCAACCCCGGGCCAGCTCCACTGTGTGCAGCCACCCGGCAACACGGATAAACCCTTCGTCCATGGACCGTGGCCCAGATCCGACCACCCTGTGTCTTCTGTGAGTCGGCGTGATCCCATTCCGGAGAACACTACCGTCCAGAAACGTAATAGGCGTCATACAGACAGAGCGCACCATCGGCTCCTGCCACCAGCGTTGCCAGCAGGGTCACACCTATTGCGATCAAACGCGTCTTGTTCCCACTGGCAAATCCAAGCCAGCTCAACAAGAAAGCCAACACCACGAGAAAATAACGGCCCTGCAATCCTTGAACAAACAACGCGTCGGCTGCCGTCCAATGGATGAACAGTGGCATGGCGATCATTGCCAGGACTCCAACGGACATCAACAAGCAGCAAAGCCGCGTCAACCAACCCGTTGATGCGACATCAGCTGCCCGGTTACTGAACAAAGAAGCCAGCAGGCCGCATCCAGCGGCGAAGTAGCTCCATTTCGCCAGCGGTACATCCAACCAACCCAATACGCCGATGGCCTGCTGCAGCAGGACCTCAAGTCGGTCTGGCGCAAACGTGGCAGCCATCAATCTGGCAACCGCTATCGGATCGGCAACCAGCATCTGCAGGTTACCTGCCACATCCACCCCGGCCCGCGGCATTGCCAGCCCTTTCACTGACAGCACCCCCAACGAGTGGGCGAGCCATGGCAGTCCCACGACAAGCAACGCAGTACCGGCATGGCTTCGCCACGTCGCGTAGGCAGGGCGTGCGAACAGGAATGCCCCGAGCACCCAAGCTGCAACAGGTTTCAAGAACGCTATGCAGAACGCCAGCCCCAGCAACCAGGGCAGCGCACGCCGGGGACTCATCGTACCGCTCGCCAACCCTGACACCAGGCCCAGCCACGCGATTGACGCACCCAACCAAAGAGAATCAGCCGACAGCGATGCCATCTGGAACAACGACATCGGCAGCGTAGCGACAGCAAACAACGCCCAGCGCCCACGCCGGGCCCAGCAGACTCCGAGGTACACCAACCCAGCTGCCAGCATCAGGTTCAGCAGACGTGCGCCGTAGAGAAACACGCCGAACGGGCCATTGGCACGACAATTTGCTGCAAACGCCAAGCTGGGCAGCAGGTATTGGTGCGGGAAATAACCGTTCGCACCCACAGCGAGGTTTGCAGTATGCGGCCTGCATTCCATCGCTGCTCCGAGCTGGTGACGCAACTGCTCACCATTGAAAGGGGTCGGGTTGGATGGATAGCCAACGAAGGGGCCATACATCCCTGCGATATCCGCGAATCTTTCCCCCTCCCCGGGCCCCACGAATACCCCTGCCTGAATGCGGGCCACTTTTGCCAGATGTGCCTCTTCATCCGCCACAGCACCGGGTGGTGTCAGAAAGGCATAAGCCCCACCCATCAGCAGCACCCAGGCCAGCGCGAGTCTCGGAGCCGCTGCATCCAGGCTACCCACAAGCACCTCGCACCCGCCCTGCCTCCGACGCACCAGACACCATCGCACCACCATTCCAACAACCAGCAGCCCGCACACTGCACTCAGCAAAATACTGCCGAGTTGGACAACGCTCCAAACACCTTGCTGTTCCAGGACCTTCATCGGCGGACCGACCAGCCGCACCGATATCCTCGGATCGGATGAGAGCTCCCCGGGCTGCAAGCGAAGACAACCGTCTTCCACTTGGAAGCCGATTTCGACTGCCTCGATCACCTCATACTGAACCGGCTGCCCCTCTACCTTGAGGCCACATATCACCAGCTCCTGGTCCAGCGGCGGATCAAAGCGCAACATGCCTGCATGTACGCTATCCAGCGTAATCTCCGCCTGCTGCGGCACACGTGCGACCGACAACCAGCGGGAGCGCTCCTCGCTATAATCCCCTTGACGGGAATGGAAGACCTGCATGGCATTGCCATCGCTGGAGCCGTATTGTGCGAATTGAACGCTGATCAAGCTCCTGTTGCCGGCGTAGTTGGCTAGGAATGCCAATGCCAATGCAAGTAGAACCGCTATGACCCCACAGTAACGCCCCGGTTTCCGCAATGAGTTCCCCTTCCCTTCCACTTTTCATTCCTTTCGCCATCACACAGTGCAGACGAACAACCAAGATATGTCGCAACCATCATTGATCGCCGTAGTCATCCCGAGTTACCGGGTCAAGCGTCATATTCTGGATGTTATAAGCGGCATGCCATCCCTGGTCGGCAGGATATATGTTGTCGATGATGCCTGCCCGGATGGCTCCGGCAAGTACGTCGAGGAAAACTGTACTGACCCCCGTGTATCGGTTCACTACAACGAACAGAATACCGGCGTTGGTGGCGCGGTATTGCGAGGGTACGCCGAAGCCATCGCCGATGGTGCAACTGTCATAGTGAAGGTGGATGGCGACGGCCAGATGGACCCCTCCCTCATTCCCGATTTCATCGCTCCCATCCTGCGTCGCGAAGCCGATTACACCAAGGGCAACCGATTCTTCGATCTCGGTGCGATCAGACAAATGCCGCCGATTCGCATTATCGGGAACGCTGCATTATCGTTCATGACCAAGCTCTCCAGCGGCTACTGGGACCTTTTCGATCCAACCAATGGCTACACGGCCATCCATGCAGACGTAGCGCGCAGATTGCCCATTGATCGCATCAGCCGGCGTTACTTCTTCGAATCCGACATCCTTTTCCGTCTCAACACATTGCGTGCGGTCGTGGTCGATGTCCCGATGGATGCCCGCTATGGTGATGAAGTCAGCAATCTGCATATCAGTCGTGTCATCGGCGACTTCTTCAGCAAACATCTGCGTAATGGCTTCAAACGGATCTTCTACAACTACTTCCTGCGCGATCTGTCGCTGGCATCTCTCGAACTCGTCGTGGGCACTACCCTGATGATCGCCGGCACCGTGATCGGCGCGTATCACTGGTGGTCTTCGGTGCACACTGGCGTCGAAACCACTGCCGGCACCGTAATGCTGGCTGCGCTGCCACTGATTCTTGGCCTTCAGTTCGTCCTGGGTTTTCTCAGCTATGACATCGCCTCGGTGCCGCGCAAACCCATCCAACGGCAGAGCAATTTCAAGGAGCTGGTCAACGGCAACTGAATGAAACCGCTGCCTTGGATATAAGCTCAGTAAGCATATCCGTGCAACGTGATTTCCTTGGAGAACGCGCGGCTGATGATACCTGCCTGTTCCGCCGACAACAGTTCCCGATAGTGCCGCCGATCAGTTCGGTACTCCGATTTTGCGGCCACCCCAAGTGAGCCTTGATAGGGAATACCAAGCTCTTTGAACAGAACAGCCAGATCATCGTTCAACGTTTCATAGCGCAGAATTCGGTCCACCAGTACCGAGGTTGAATCAACCTCCGTGTACTTTCCCCAATCCGTTGGAAAAGCTCCTTCCTGGATGTAGCGATCCAACGTCAGATTGCTGTCCATGCGCGCGCGATTCATGGCGAAATGGGATATCACCTTGTCCCATGGATTCCGCTCGACGCAGAATTTCAGATAGCCATCCCAGACCGATTCCGGCAATTTTTCACGGATATCACGCCCCGGCATGTGGTTGTAAAAACCCGAATGATTCCGACACGCATGCCCTTCAACGGCAGGAGCGATCGGCGTCACCACATCTTCCGGACCGCATGCCTGGGAGAGGAATACCTCGATACTGGTGTCAGCCGTTTTCATCGTCTTGATGAAAACGAACTTGTACTTATGGGAAATTATCACCGCGCAGCTCCATGCCAACAAACACCACTCCAGAATTTTCCTTGAATCTCGTCAAAACCAATCTGACTCCAACAAAAGCTCTTGCCATCAGCCGTGTCTGGGTGGCATCGCCAGTTCAGCCCCAAGACTGATCAACGAAAGGTTCGGGTTGTAAGCTGGATCGTTGAGCAATGCATCTCCCCAACGACTCTTCATGAAATCGACCTCACCACGGAAACGGGCCAATTTTTCTTCCGTATCTTCCTTGCCACGGGAGGCTGACTCATGGTGGTAGAGCTCAGCAAAGGGGGTCCACACGTTTCGATATCCCGCAGCACGCACGCGCAGGCAGAAATCGATGTCATTGAATGCAACTTTCAGCTGGGAATCCAGCCCCCCCACTTCTTCGTAGACCTCCCGCCGGACCACGAGGCAGGCCGCGGTTACCGCCGATAGCGTCTGCGCCACGAGCGCGCGGGCACCATGTCCCGGATATCCCCTAGGCATGCCTCCGTAGATGTGCCCAGCAACGCCAAACATCCCGAGAATCACCCCTGCGTGCTGAATGGTGTCGTCCGGGTAATACAGCATGGCGCCCACCGCCCCAACTTCCGGCCGGATCGCCAACGACACCATCTCCTGCAGCCAGTCACCTGAGATGACCTCGATGTCGTTGTTGAGTAAACAGATCACTTCACCAGAGCATTGGGATACTGCCCAGTTATTGATTTCCGAATAATTGAATGGTGCGTCGTAGCGAAGCACACGCACGTTCTGATTTGAAGCCAGGCTTTCAAAGTAAGCCAGGGTCTCCGGGTCACTGGACTGATTGTCCACCACCACGATTTCATAATTCGGATAACTGGTCTTTTCAAGCACACTCTCCACACACATGCGCAGCAACTCAACGCGATCACGTGTCGGCACTACCAGACTGACCTTGGGAACCTGTGCACCCAGCCCCCAACGAATCCGGAAGTGACCATGCGGCAGCTCTTCAACCCTGGCCGCAGCTCCAATACGTTCAAGGTGATCGCTCACCGCACGTGCCCCGGCGACGGATGCATAGTCCTTGGCATCACGCGCCAATGCAGTTGAACCGGCAATGGCGCGCCAGTGATAGAGCACCTGTGGGATGTGCCGAATCTGGGCCGGCTGTAGTTGTTCGCTGCAACGGAGCAGCAGATCATGATCCTGGCTGCCCTCATAGCCAAGGCGGAACCCACCTACGGAGCGCACGAGCTCTGCATCGATCACCGAGAAGTGACAAATGTAGTTCTGCGCGCGCAGCAACTCAGGATCCCAGTCGGGTTTGAAATTCGGATGGAAGCGACGACCGGATTCGTCAACCTTATCTTCATCCGAATACAACATCCTGATGTCTGGATCAGCCACTATCGCAGCAGCCATCTCCAGCAACGCGTGGGGGCGCAACTCATCGTCGTGATCGAGCAGACCGATGAACGTGCCGGAGCAAACATCCAGAGCGCTGTTGGAAGCTGCTGAAATATGCCCGTTAACTGGCCGGTGCACGACTTTGATACGTGCATCGCGTGCAGCATACTCATCAAGCACCTGGCGAACATGCGCTGAAGGTGAGGCGTCGTTGGCGATGCACAGTTCCCAGTCCGGGTAAACCTGTTCCAGCACACTGTCGATGCATCGTCGCAACCAGCGCTCCGGTGTCTGATAGACCGGCACCACGATGGAAATCAATGGGCGATGCGGAAGCTGTTCCAGCTTCTTCTGCCATGCTTTCTGCTCGTCGCCGCCGATCCTGTCGTAACGTTCTGCCCAGTTCGCGTAGCCGGCAAGTGCCCGTATGTTCCCGTCACTGTAGCGCGCCATCAGTTCACGGGTCGCCGCAGCAAGTCCCTGCTTTCCCAGATTACCGAAGAACTCAACCAAAGCATCGGCGCGCGCGCGCCAGCCAAAATCGCCATCAACGGTACGCACCCGGCGCAGCATATACAGCAGTGCCCCGGGGCGACTGAGACGGGTAAGCTCCAACTGATTGATTCGGAAGCCGGCCTGAGTAACGGTGGGATCAAAACGAAGGGCTACGGTGTCATGCGACAGCACCACCAATACGTCCACACCACCATCGTGTCCTGGCTCGCCAAGCGAGATCATCGTGCTTTCATCGCCGCCTTTTCCATAGTCCGGGTACAGGCTTGGACCAATCACCTTGCCGTCGATGCCTTCTATCCGTGTACGCATCCGATACCAGCCACCAGACAGTCGATGGCCCAAGCTTTCTTTGGACAGCAGGAAGCGCGGGTCATTGCTGCTGGATTCCCACGTCATGGCTTCCGCCGCATGCCGCAGACCTGCAGATGGGATCAATGGATAACCGGACGCGCCAAGGGACATCGCTGAGCGCTTTATCCTCAACGTCAGAGGATGCCCGCCCACTCCCGCCAACCGCATGAGTTCCGACTTGTAACCCGCCTCCAGACTGGCACCGACCGCAGCGGCTCCTCCGCCCGAGACCGCGGCAGCTAAAGCGATGTAAGCCGCTTTCAGCACACATCCAGGCCCCGCCTTCGACAAACAGGTGAAAATCACACCAAGTGCCTGGGCCTTGCCTATCGCCTGCATCTCCAACTCAACCTGAGCCTCGGCAAGGACACCAGACAAGGTGAACTCGGTAACAGGAGCTGACAGCCTCAGGGCGAAGGTCTGCCGGCCCGCCTCACTGGAGACAATAGGAAGGACGACGCCTCTCCCGCCAGCAGTCAACTGAGCCGCAACAAGTTCATCGCGACTCTCAAGCCCCTTGGTCGTCACGCTGTACCAACCAGCCGCCAGCGGCGTCTGAACAACTGCGGACAACACCAACCCACCACCATCCAGCCGATTCGACGAGACAGCGGACTTGGCCGCGGAGAAATGCAACGTGAAGGGCTGGGACATTACTGCACAACTTTGACAGGAGAGAATTCAGTTCTTGGACCGAATAGGCCAAGGCTCGGTAGCGAGCTTACCTCGGTGAGGGGTTCCGCCCCTCACGCTCACCGTGCAGTACGAAGTGCAGCAGCGGATCGATATCGGTATCCCGGACGTCTGCATTTGCATGCAGGTAATAGGCCGAATCGAACCCCGGACCTGGATTGCGCCCCTCCCTCCAACCGAACTGATGATAGTGCACCAATGCTTCGATTCCCGAACTGGCTACATCCGGATAAGCTGCCAGATACCATCTGGAGTCGAACCATCTGCTCGTCCGCAATGGCTTGAGTTCCGCCCGCAAACGTCGTTTCTGGAAATGCCGCGATAGTCGCCCTCCCATAAAACGGCGATCCAAACGCGCTGCCACGGTCTCGAGCAACCTACGGCTGTGGATGCGTGAAAAATCTCCTTGGGCGGCGATCTGCTTCCGCAACTCCGCATCTGTCGCCGCCAACTGTAGACGCAACGCATCCAGCTCTGCCTGCTGTGGACGCATGGTGAGTTCATGGGTCAAAGACTGGCCCCGGATGTAATAGGCTTCCAGCTCTTCCTGCACGTGCTGAAGCTGAATCATCAGCAGATCCCTTTCCCGCACCAGCGCCTCGTCATGGACAAAAGTTCTCAGTGGAGGCTGGGCAATCGCTTTCCGCAATGAGTCCAACTGCGCCTGGTTTTCTCGAGCGGAGGTTTCAAATCCCTGAATCTGCGCCAAACTTGACTCAAGCTCTTCCTGCGCATGCTGTGCCTGTACCAACAAGAGGTCCCTGTCAGCACGACACTGTTCCAAATCCTGCGTCAAGCTTGCAAGCACCTGTTCAGCCCGAAAACGATCCTGGACCACAACGGCTCGAATGGCTTCATCATCATGACGGCTTCTCAGTTCCTTCAGTTCAACAAGAGCCTGCATCAACGTTGATTTGGCACCAGCCGGAAATGCAATCCCAGCGCTTTGAGCGGAGGAAGCCACCAATGCGTCGTGGATACGACACACATCTTCGTCCGCCTTGACCAATGCGTGCTCAACAACACAATCGAGGGCACTGTCCTTCTGAAGATCAGCAGGCTGCGGTTGATCCCTGTGCTCTACAACATCCAGGGTCCCATCAACGGCCGGCGAAAGGTGACGATGATCTACAAACACTATTGCTGTGCCCAATCTGGCTTTCAGGTTCAAAGCCATCCGGTTGAGCCGAACCCACTCATGCAAAACTTGGAACTGGGCCAAGCCAACGTCACCGCCATCAACTGCCGATGAAACACCCAGCAAGGCACTGACGGGAGATTCGAAAACCCAAACAACACGCACGCCTTCTGAACTGGCCTGTGCGTCCAATGTGTAACTGGCCAAATTGTCAGGGACACACCACGTCGCCCCATCATTGCCTTCGTGCAGGTATCGAAGCTCGGCAACCGACGCCTGCAGATTCTGGCCTGCTCCTGAAAATATTGTCTTCATGTGTCCACTTGTAGTCCTGCCGAGTCTTGCATCAGTAACGCATTGCCGCATCAAGAGCGCTTATCGCTAGCGATCATACACGGCTGCAACACCCCGGATCGGAGTACCTGCTTCCAGATGCCCCAAATACCAGTCATATGTCTGCAAGATACCCTCCCGCAACCCAATTTCTGCCCGCCAGCCTCTCGATTGCAATCGCGAAGTATCCAGAATCTTTCGCGGTGTACCATCAGGGCGGGAGGAGTCAAATAAAACTTCGCCGCGGTAGCCAGTAATCTCGACGATGTAACTCACCAGTTCCTTTATCGAGCATTCCAAGCCACTGCCCACATTAAGGTGATTGAAGCTGTTTCCGGTCACTGCGCTCCATTCCTCATCATGCATCGTCATGGTCAGAACACACGCGCTAGCCAGGTCATCAACGTGCATGAACTCCCTCAATGGAGTTCCAGTGCCCCATACGACCACTTGCCCCAGCCCGACCTCGGCAGCTTCATGGAAACGCCGCAAAAGTGCTGGCAGTACATGACCATCCTCCAAGCTGAAGTTATCTTCCGGACCATACAGATTCGTGGGCATAAGGCTTCGATAGCGCCTGCCGTGCTGGCGGCTGATTGCCTCACACAACTTCATGCCCGCGATCTTCGCCACCGCATAGGGCTCGTTGGTCGGCTCCAACGGTCCGGATAGCAGAGCACTCTCTTTGATCGGTAGAGCTGCCAATCGCGGGTAAACGCAGGAAGAGCCCAGAAACACCAGCTCCTGGATTCCTGCAGAATATGCCCCACCGATCAAATTGCATTCAATCTGAAGATTATCAAGAATGAAATCGGCAGGTAGGCGGGCATTGGCTCCAATGCCCCCCACCTTGGCTGCGGCTACATATATCTGGTCAACCCTCTGGTCGCATAGAAACTCATGAACCTGCGCCTGTCGGGTGAGGTCGAGCTCATGCCTGCCAGCGGTTACCAATTCCACAGCCTCGTCCCGCCTGAGCAGACGCACCAGCGCGCTGCCCACCATTCCGGACGAACCGGCCACAAACACCCTGCGACGCCCGTCATTCATAGCGGCGCACCAAACTTAGACGAATGTGGCATGTAAGCTGGCATCACAGAGACTATCAAACGTCCCAGCCAAACCAGACAATGCCAGTACCGGCTGCCAACTCCGCTTCATTGCGCTCGCTCACCGAAACCGTGATCGGAGCTACGCCTTCGCGCTCATAGCGGCGGCTACCAACACCATCTTCACGGCTGACAGGCTGGCCCTTGGCTTGGAAACCAGCCTGTACAAAGCTGGAATCGATCTCCTTCCAAAGGGCTGCGCCCTGCAGCCCGCCCTTGTACTCAATCGAAACGCCGCGACGCTTCACGCCTTCCTTGTCCACGACCTGATCGGACTTCAACGAGTGCTCAAACTTGAACTGCAGGTTCGAATCCGGAAGATGCCCATTCAGTCCGGTAGCGTCAGCCTTCGCATGCCCCTGCTCACCCGTCGCCACGCCAGCCGCTCCTTCAGCCTGCTGCACCGCCGCCTTATCAGCCGCAGCCGATGTTGCTTCAGCGGGCGACTCTCCGCCCGAACAGGCCGCCAAGGATGCCACTGCGATCAGCGCGAAAATCTTCTTCATCTATCAACTCCTTCAGATTAATAAATAGTAACTATCAATAAAAACATCAAATAACTGCCACTGATTCGCAGCGTCATTTTGGGAGCAGCATCATCTCAACCAGCCATGATCTCGCAGCAGAGCGGCCTTGCGAGCCTCATCAAGGTCGAATTGCATCATCTCTCTACAGAGTTCCGCAAGTGTTGTTGCGGGCTGCCACCCCAGCTCCCTTCGTGCCAGTTCAGCATTTCCCAGAAGCGAGTCGACCTCAGCGGGACGGAAATAGCGCGGATCAACCATGACCACCTTGGCCCCAACCCTCAGCGAGGGTGCGTGAGAGCCTTCCAGCGTCACCACTTGCCCCACCTCGTCGCAGCCGGTCCCCGTGAAAGCGAGCCCAATGCCAATTTCGGCCGCTGCTGCAATAACGAACTCCCTCACGGAGACTTGCCGTCCGGATGCAATCACATAGTCCTTCGGCTCGGGCTGCTGCAGCATCAACCACTGAGCTACAACGTAGTCCCGCGCGTGACCCCAGTCGCGAAGTGAGTCGAGATTTCCAAGGTATAGCCGTTCTTCCAAGCCCATCGAAATCCTGGCCAACCCACGTGTGATCTTCCGGGTCACGAACGTCTCGCCACGACGTGGGCTTTCATGGTTAAACAGGATTCCGTTGCAGGCATACATGCCATGCGCTTCCCGATAGTTCACCGTAAGCCAATGCGCGAAAGCCTTGGCTGCACCGTAAGGGCTGCGCGGGTGAAACCTGGTAGATTCCGACTGAGGCGACTCGTGAACAAACCCGAACATCTCCGATGTACCGGCTTGATAGAAGCGCACTTTATTGGTGAGCCCCAGAGTCCGAATCGCCTCCAACAATCGCAAAGTACCCAACCCATTTACGTCAGCAGTGTACTCGGGCTGCTCAAAACTGACAGCCACATGGCTCTGGGCGCCAAGATTGTAAACTTCGTCCGGTTGAATCGAGTGAATGAGTCGGGTCAAACTAGACCCGTCCGTCAGGTCGCCGTAATGAAGCATCAGACGGCGATCGGACTCATGAGGATCTTGATAGATCGAATCAATCCTCTGGGTATTCAACGAGGACGCACGCCGCTTCAGGCCATGCACCTCATAGCCCTTGGACAAAAGAAGCTCTGCCAGGTAGGAACCATCCTGCCCAGTGATGCCTGAAATAAGAGCACGTTTAGGTCGCATACTTCGATCACTCATTCAAATCATTCCACGGAATTCTCAAGTCGAGCGGCGGACTTTAAGCCTGATATCCAACCGGATTGGCCTGTTGCCAGCGCCATGCATCTCGGCACATATCCTCAAGGGTCAGCTCCGCCTCCCAGCCAAGTAAACGCCTAGCCAATCCGGGTTCGGCATAACAACTGGCGACATCCCCCGGTCGTCTAGCGACGATCTTGTACGGAACATCCATGGAATTCACATCAACGAACGTCTGAACCAGTTCAAGAACGGAGACCCCCTTACCTGTTCCCAGATTAACTGCAATAACCCCCTTGGCGGCCTCATCACCCAACCATGCCAGCGCAGCCAGATGTCCCGACGCCAAGTCCACCACGTGGATGTAATCCCGCACCCCGGTTCCATCGTTCGTCGGATAATCGCCACCGAAAATCGAAAGCACCTCCCTTCTACCACAGGCAACCTGGGTTACAAAAGGAACCAGATTGTTCGGAATCCCAGAAGGATCCTCACCAATATAGCCAGAAGGATGCGCACCGACCGGGTTGAAATATCGGAGATTGATAATTGACCACCGTGGATTCGCCCTTCCGATGTCTTCCAAAATCTGCTCAATCATCAACTTGCTTTGCCCGTACGGGTTGGTCGCCCCCCGCTGCGCCGTCTCCCGGATTGGCACGGCCTCAGGAACCCCGTAAACGGTTGCGGAAGAAGAGAAAACCAGTCGGTATACCCCAGCAGCAGCCATGGCCTCTACCAGATTAAGCGTTCCAACGACATTGTTCTGATAATAGGCTAGAGGCTCGGAGACCGATTCACCAACCGCCTTCAATCCAGCAAAGTGTATTACTGCATCATAACCCTGCATCGCAAACACTTTGGCCAACCCGGCTTTGTCAAGGATGTCACCCTTGATAACTTTCGGGCGGCAGCCCGCCAAATCAGCCACCCGCTCAAGCGCCAACTCGGAACTATTGCAGAAATTGTCGAGCACCGTCACAGCGAAGCCTCGCTGCAACAGCTGCAACACGGTATGAGAGCCAATGTATCCAGCACCACCGGTAACCAAAACGTTCATCACAGCTCCATAGCTTCCTGCAAACAGACTGGCACACACTTGAGGATCAATTTGGCTTCCATGCAGCAGAAATCAACACAGCATCGTCGTTAGCCCGCGCCCGACCTGATGGGGTGCTTCCCAGCTTGCTGATGATGCCAAATATCTCGGCCAGATCAGATTCCGAGACTACATAGTTTGGAGCATATGAGCCGCAATGTATCGAAACCGAACTATTGATTCTCTCCGGATCCCGAATCTCCCGAATATCCTTCTCGAAAATATCCAGCAGATTGGTGACGCACCACTCACCGCGCGCCCGGACACCGGAGCTATCCCACACATGCGCAAGCACACCATGTCTGGCAAGGATGTCACCGGACATGAAATCCTCATACAAATGATAGTTCGACAAGGCTCGTGCAACTGGAGTCCTAAAATATTGTGCTGCAGCAAAACTCATCACGTAAAGACCACCGCCCGCCCAATGATCTGGCGGCCCCTGAATTTCAAAAGGCGCGTCTGTGTGATCAGAACCGGCGCTCACCTTGCCATAATGCCAGGTCGAACTTGGCTTGATTCCAGCACGCGACGGAGTCCGCTTTCCGAAATACTCGTGAGGGGTCCGCTCCGTTACTGCATAGAAATTATCGAAGTTGATGAACACATCATCATCAACCTTGACGACACGTTCAAAGGCAAGATTCTCCGCACAGAACTCGATTGCGCACCTGACTTTTTCAGGAAGATCCTGGTAGAAGTCACCGCATGCCAAACTCAGCACACCATCCTGTGAAAGCTGATTTCGCTCAGCCCCGCCAACCACATACAAAACCAGATCATCTGCGGCCGCTGATTCCTCGTAGTACTTGCGGAGCACATCAATTCGCCCCCGATATTTTTCACAAGAGATGACAAGAAATACATTCTTGTACTTGCGCCCACACACTGCAAATGGCAATACGTCAAACATCGGAAGCTTGGTCACCAAGCTGCAGTTTGAAACGTGAACTCCGCGAGCCAGCGCAAGAGACTTCAGCTTCTCCCAAGAGACCAGCTGAATATCCTTCTCATTGGGTTTGTGGAATTTGTCGCCAACCTGCTGATAACCATCAAACCAATAGTTTGGGTTTTCTCCGATCTGACCCACGACTTCATAGCGAATGCCATCCAGATCCTGCACACCCGCCAGCATCTCGACATAGTTGCAGTCAACGCCCAGAAGGATGAAGTTCCGGTATCCCAACACATAACCTGCCTGGATCGCATTGGTTCCGGAAGATCCGCAGTCATAGAACTCATCAAAGGAATCGCTTAATTCCTGCTGCTGGGAGACCCCCCGAGGTGCCAACTTGAAATTTATCCTCTGGAATCTGGAATTATCCTTGCACTCCTCGGAAAACACGTCCTGTTTAGCAAAGAAGTACTTCCGGATACGACCTTCATTCCGCACAAGTTCCGTGTACGCCTCCGCATGACTTTCGCATACACGATAATCAAAACTGCCGAAGTATGTGGGATAGAAATCATATTTCTGATACGCGCGATACGCCGCATTCAAGCCGAATGTATCGTACTCACGAACCAGCGCCAGCAGTTCAGGGGTGTTCATGATCTCGCCGAGCGAAGGCCCATTACCCATGATGATCAGCGTTTCACCCTTACGCTGAGCAGCATCCATCAGCAATGACCGATACTTCTCTGTGCGGACATGTCGGACCTTGTGCGAATTCCGCTCGAGAATTTTTATTCCCAAAGCAGGCTTCACGACAAGACCATCAGCGGTCAATCCCTGCCGTTCGGCCCGGGCTGACATGAATATCTGCTTGTTAATCTCCTCATTCTCGATACCTGTGCGCATATCATGCGACAGATGCAGGACGAACACTCCTCGCGTCAAGCCCGCCGTACCGATGACCGTCAAACCGAATTTACTGACCACCCGATGTTCAAAGTCGCGATCCTCACTACCCCATCCCACATACTGCTCATCAAAACCGCCAACACCAAGCGCATGCTTGCGCTTCAACATCCACATGTAGCTATACGGCATCCCCACTGCATGAAGTTGCCCTTGCTTTAGGTGCGAGTGAGTTTCAAACATGTTGACGGCAAGAACATGCCGATCAAAATCGACGCGCGTGCGTTCGCCACAATGGAACTTACTGAAGAAATCAATCGGAAACAGAACGTCGCAATCAACAAAACAAACAAGATCTGTCTGTGCGGCATTAATCCCCTGATTCAGAAGACCCGACCGGGACCATGAGACCCCAGTATCAACCAGAATGTGCTCCACATCCACTGCAGAGTCCGAAAGGCAGGAGCGATCAAAAGAATCCTGCCCCTTGTCTTCAACAACAATGACCTTCGCGTAGACCGGACTGGCAGTGCTTAACATGTACGCGCGATAAGCATCACTGAGGCTTTTGATTGCAATCTCAGCCCTTCGGCTACGATTCTTTATTGGAACGATGAAGGTGATCGAACCAGGAGCAAATGCCCTGTCTGCCAAGGCCACGCAATGATTCCCAGCGTAATCCGACAGGTAGTTATATGGAAACGGAAGGGCATACGGCGCTACAAACCGAAACTCATCGTTAAAACGGGTCTCAATGATCTTGCAGCGATCAGCCACGAACTTCAAACGCGACTGCGAATCCAGCAGCTTTTCCTCAAGCTTGATCAATTCCTGAGCGGACAGCTGAGGGCGACCAGACCACTCAACAACTCGAGCACGAACGCTTTCAGGCAGGATCGGCCAGAATCGCTTCAGATACGGCGCGTTTGCCGACTCTCCGTTGATCGAAAGACTGGCCCTTTCCGCGGCCAAGCCAAACAGACCATCGATGTCTTCCTTCTTCCCCATCCTGGTCGCACTGTAAAGCGCCGCATTGAAATATATGGATGCACCCGTCCTGACGAAATTCGAGCGTCCTTTCGAGAACGCGCGCTCGAACTCCCCGCTTCGAATATCGGAATTAATACCGCGAATTACGTCCGCAACCACTGAAACTTCTCCTATCGATTCTGCAACCTTGTGCTTTCCAGCAACTTCACCAGCGTCACTTCCACCAGACGTCAGGAAGAAGCGCCTCGGCGGGATGTCCATGGCCTTAAGGAGCCGATCATAAATGTAGTCATTCCCGGATTCAGTAAGATGGATATTGTCGCAAGTATTCCGTTTGACAGCCGCATCATCCCACTCCCGGAGATCCACCACCGGGCAGGTCAACTTTTCCGTAAAGAAGTCACTATAACCATGGGTTATCGACATGTTGGCCGGCCGTTCGCGCTTATAATCACCACGCCAGCCCGAAACAAGTCGATTGGAATTAATGAAGACAAGATTCTTCATCCTATTGAGCGCCGGTATAAGCAACGGGGCGGCCATCTGCTTACCGTACATATTTATCGTCGGCTTGTCGTCATACATGACATCGAACGGACGATCATAGTAGGTGGCAAGCTCGCGCTCGCCGAAATACTTATCAAAGACAGCCTTCTTGCTGTTCACTACCTTCTTCGAGTAATCCCCGGTATTTACTCGAAGATTCTCAAGATTTGAAATATCCCTGCAGTCATAGAGATCGTTACGCGCACTATCAACAGGCCGGGGCGACCATTCCACTATACCTGTCTGCAATACTATTGCGTCGTACCCTGCACAAGCTGTTTCGTCGAACCGCTCCATGAAATCGAGTGTGGTCGTCCATTTCATTGGGCAAAGAACAAGATCAACTTTGAATCGGGAGTCACCATCCAGCCGCTCACCGAAAAGCTGATGCTTGGTGCCGGCCGGTTTATGTTGACCTCGACTGTCAGTAAATATCAAAATTTTCATAGCCCCCCACATTCAATAATCTTAAATATTCAGACCAACATTTCAAAAATCAGCCAGGATCGTGAAGGCGCGATGAAATGGCCCCATCGAGCTGAATCACACTCCCGCTCATAAATGGCCGGCATCCCGATATCACGAAAAGCGCCGTCTCTGCCAACTGCTCGGGAGTTCCAATACAACGCGCCGGATGGAATGCCTTCAAGGCCTCCAGACCAGCCGGATTATCCGCGAAGCCAGCTTCGAGCATTGGCGTTTCTATAGCCGCCGGTTCAATCGCATTGACACTGACACGTGGCCCCAGATCCACCGCCATGGCGCGGGTCAATCCGCTCAATGCCGCTTTACTCGTGGCATAGGCTGTGAAACCGGATTTGGTTAGCCGCGCATGGATACTACTTATATTAAGAACACTCCCCCGCCCGGACTCCAACTCTGCCAGGAACGCCTGGGCCCAGAAGAATGGCGCAAGCAAATTTACATTCAACGTCGTTTTCCAAGCCGCACGATCCAGATTTTCGGTGCCGCCCAAGATCTGGATCGCTGCATTATTAATCAGGCCGGCAAGTGGCCGACCGGCCAAAACCAGCCTCAATTCAGCGAACACACTGTCCGCATAAGCCTCGTCACTCACCGTTCGAGCCAGATCGCAAACAAAGTAATGTCCGGCCCGGCAGTCAATTGGGCGCTGCTCTTTATCGACAGCTACAACTGTGTAGCCAGCCTCAGCGAAGGCGTTGACCATCGCCCGGCCGACTCCGCCAGCGGCGCCGGTGATGATGACACAGCTCATCCGCCCTCCAAGAAACCGAAAAGTCGATCCATTGCCTGCAGACTGGCCCTGCGCACGGCGTCCTTCGTATTGGAACCATTGTGCGATCCGAAGATGCAACGTGGCATCAGGCGTAACGGAGACTCCGCAGGTAATGGTTCGACTTCAAAGACATCCAAGCCCGCAGCAGCAACCTGACCTGACTGCAGGGCTGCAATCAATGCAGCCTCATCGATCAAGGGCCCGCGCGCCACGTTGACCACATGCACACCTCGTTTGGTCGCGGCAAGCACTTCGGCATTGAGCATGTGCTTGTTATGTGCATTCAGGGCGCAGGTGAAGACGATGAAGTCCGCCTCGCCGATACGCTGCGGCCAGGTCGCACGCTCAACACCCACAATCCCGCCATCGTCATTGTTGCCAGGATCGTAAGCCACGATCGGCATGTCGAATGCGGCAAGCCGCTTTGCCGTGCTGCGGCCGATGTCACCAAAACCCACCAGCGCCACGCGCTTGCCGGCCAGGCTCATGCCTGGTGGCTTCGGCCATGCATGCTCCTGGCGAATGCCACGATCGATCAGAAACAGGTCACGGGCCAAACCGATGACATAGCCGACGGCAACATCAGCCACTTCACCCCCAAACATGTTGGGGGTATTGATGATCGGAATGCCCAGATCCCTGCAGGCAGCGAAATCGACATTGTCCACGCCGATACCCCACTTGACCGCAGCCTTCAGGCTGCCGGACTGCGCGGCTTCGAACACCTGCCGTGTAGCTGGATCGTCCCCGATGATCCAGCCCTCGTAGGCCGGCAGCTGTTGAATCAGTTCCTGCTCGCTCATCACCTGGGTGACTTTCGCAGGCACCAGCTCGTAACCCCGCTCAGCAGCCAAGGGGATGAATTCGTCAATCATGCCCAGCATCGGAGGGCATGTCACCAGTACCTTGCGCATCATGCCTTCCCCTGCTCCTGCATGAAACGAGCTGCAACCACGGCAAAATCCCAGTCCTCTGGCGTATCAATATCGATCGACTCAAACTGCGGCCCTTCGTGCATCATCGGCCTGCCGCCAATGCGGGCGCCCGTTGACTCAAAACTCGGGCGAGTGAACAGGTAGATGTTCGAGTTCTCCTCAAACCAGGGCTCAAGATCTTGGGTGCGCACCAGATTGTCGGGGTCATGATTCACTGCGCTGCAATCCGCCCGATAGAAGCGGGTCTGAATCTTGTCCACGGTAAACAAGGAGTCAGCGCTACCGTCGACAAGCGCGGCCTCATATGCAGCCAATGCGTTGCGGATAGTATCCGCGCTGACCAATGGATTGGTCGTGTGGGTCATCAGATAGATGTCAGCATCCACATTTTCCACGTCATCCGCGAGAACAAGATTCATGGAGACCAAGTCGCCACAGATCTCGGGTTTGCGATCCCGAATCCTGATGCGATCTGTCTCCACCAGTCCATTTTCCGCAAGAATATGACGGGCATCGGTATTGATGATCACCTGGTCAATCTGCTCCACTTCCAGCAGTGTATCCAGGATCCAACGAAACAGCGGTTTTCCACAGAACTCACGGAAGTTCTTGCCCTTCACACGCTCGCTGTTTGCTTTCATCGGCAGCAATGCAACAATCTTCTTCTCGGCGCTCATTCGACTCAACTCGGATAGAAATATTTTTCCTTATCGGCGTGCGAGAGCTTGCGGTGCTCGTGATTGCCGATAAAGGAGCCTGTGTACTGGAAATAACGATAGCGGACGATGGACAGACAGTTTTTCAGGAAAACGCCCTGACGCCGCGCGGCCAGCCAATCCTGTCTAATACTGCTGAAGATGTAGCGAAGCGTATCGCGACGTCGCACGTGGATCTGCGGCATAATTTTCTGCAATGCGATCGCTTCGCGCTCGAACCGACGCCGGACCTGCTTCCAGGTTTCGGCATGGTGGTGGTAGACACCAGCTTCCGCCACATACCCGACGCGGCCACCGTCACGGCACAAGCGCTGCGAGAGTTCCATATCCTCCAGCCCAGTCACTTCCTCATCAAACCGATACTTTTGCCACACTGCGCGCGATAGCGCAGAATTGGCGTTATTACAGAAGAAGCCGTCCTGGGGAATCGCAGAACCCTCGGGAAAGTACTTGCCGAAGATCCTGTGTTCACTGAAATGACTGTCTTCGCCGCCATGCTGCCTTCCATAGCTGTAGTCCACCAAGCCATCGGCGATTGGCCGACACAACAAACTCAACCAGTTGCGGTCCAACGGCACGCAGTGGCCACTGATCAACACCAGCACCTGCCCATTGGAAACTTCACAGCCCATGTTCAATGAGCGTCCGAATGAAAAATCTTCGCGCCTGATGTGCGTAATGATGCAACCGTGTTTCTGCGCAATCTCCAACGTACCGTCGGTTGAGCCGGAATCAATGAGAACAACTTCAGCCCGGGAATCCCCCAGATCCTGATCGCTTATGGATTGCAACAATTCATCGAGGTAACGCGCCTCGTTGAGTGTACGAATGACAACGCTGATCAACATAATTCAGGAAAAGAAATAACTGGGTTGAATGGCCAAGCGGAATTGAGGCTTCATCTGCGCATAAACAGCGCGAATTTCCTCCAGACTGACCGCATTGGCAGCGAACATGTCCCAATGCACCGGAACCAATTCATCCACGTTCAACTCCTCTGCCAACAGCAGTGCTTCCCGCACCGACATATTGCCAATGATGCCTCGCCTTCCGCGGAAAAAATTGTGCTCATTCACCGGCAACACTGCGCTGCGGATTGGCGATAAGGCCTGCACCGCATCGATCAACTCCTGTCTTACCGATGTATCCCCGGCCAGGTAGATCCTGCGACCAGCGTGTTCCAGGACATAGCCCACGCATGCAAGTGCACCATTGTCGTCTCGGCTGATCTCCGGATGGGCCGCAGGAACGGCGTGTACACGCAACTGTGGCGCCAACTGCAGCCATCGCTCGTCGGCCGCGTGCAGGCGCTCAGTCGCAACACCCCATTCTGCCAACAGCGCGAGCACCGTTGGTGGCCCCATGAACTGGGCAGCTGCAGAGGCCTTGGCCAACTCCGGCAATGTGTGTGGATCGCAATGATCTAGGTGATCATGGGTCAACAGAACCCAGGCTGCGTCTGCCACTTCCTCCGGCTTCAATGGAATAGGGAGCAGGCGCTTGAGATCTGGCCCGTCCAGCTTCTCCACGGAATGAGAAAGATAGGGATCCAGATAGACCGTGCAACCGGGTATACCGATCCGGCACCCGGATTGGCCGAGCAACTGTAGCGGCAGCGCTTTCGATGGGTTCGTTTGCTCAAGCGGCATCATGTTAGAAACAATTCCTTGTAATCGACCTTTTCAAACACCTGACATCCTCCATCGATTGTCGCGTCCAGGATCCGTCGCCCCTCCCGCTCATAAGCAGCCCTGGCGATCCGGAATGACTCTTCAGAATGAGCCAGATCCGGATTATTCCACTGCTGCCCATTCCCGAAGTAATCGGGATGAAAGTGATTGGGATCCGCACCGTCCAGACGCTTCAGTTCATTTGGTGCCCCCTGATACTGAAAATAGTGATCCAATCCGATCAGTACAACAGTATCGAACCCGAGAAAGCGGGCGATCTGCAGAGCAGCATAAGTAACGGTCCATCCCTCATGCACACCTTTCACGATGTCATGACAGAAGCGCTCCGGCGGCTGAGTGGTGTTGATGTGGTAGGTGAGCGCATCTTCTGCCACCAGCGCCGCACTGCGGTTGCTGATGAATTTGACGCACGTCAACTCCCTTATCTCTGCTGCCGACTGCTCAACCACGTAGGGATTCACCGCTACGTAGTACCGCGGATAGAAACCGAACTGATTGAAACCCAGGTAAATCTTGTTGAGACCAATGACAACTTCGTTCCGCAGAAACGCAAGTTCCATCCGATTCAACGACGGACCATTGGCCACGATCACGCCACGCCGTCCGACATGACGGTCACGAAGCATTTCAAAACGATCCAGGCTCACGATCGCTCCATTTCGTAGCCATGACGACGCAACCAACCGCCATGATCCATCTGGATGCGCCTTACCTCATCGGCAGTCAAGCTGTCGCGATAGCTGAGGATCCTCTCTGGATCGGTGATATGCAGAGGACTGAGCAACAGTCTGTCGTATTGGTTCGTCGGCAGATTCTGTACATCCTTGCTGATCCGAACTGCATCGACCACATCCAGACCAAGAAACTCGAGAACGCGCCGGGTCTCACGCTCTGGATGCGTGATGTAGTCCTCATAGATGAATTCATAGTCGCCACGCGGAAACCACATCTCATGCAGGGCCCGGTTGTACTTTGCATATTCGATCACACCGCCCACGCGCTGCATCAGTGGAAATCCACGTCGCTTGGCCGAAGCAACGGTGTCTCGTAGATCGCGTCGCGTATTCAGCACAACGGTTGCCCGGGAAGCAACATCGTCACGAAATTCATGGGTTTTGATCAACAGCAGATCCTGCTCAGGATCATCGAGCAACTCCTTGCCAGCCCCTTCCGAATACAGAGATTCAAAAGACAGCTGCGCCAGTTCCAACGCTTCACGCACTATATTGAAGAGCGCAGTGGAACCCGAGTGCCGCATGCCGGCGATTACAACTGTCACCCTACCTTGGCGAACCAAGGCAGGAATGTCATAGCCTGGGCGGCCACTCGAACTGAAAGCCAAAGCATTGCCGGGTGTCGGCAAGAACATTGCGTCCCGCGCCCCCAGGTCGACCTGATCACCAGCCCCACTGACCACCATTTGGCGCGGCGAGTAGTACTGCACAACACCCGACTCCGCGCCCCGCAAGGGATTCTTCCATAAACCCAGACGACCAGCCTCATTGAGCATCCGCGCCTGTGAGACCAAACGCGGGTCGCCCCCCTGACCAGCAGCAGATTGGGAAAAATGGGAAATCGCCGCGGATTCATCACCACGGATTGCAGCGACACGACCGAGCACGTTATGCGTCCCGGCCAATAAAATTGAGGCAATCTCCTGTCGCGACGCCCCCCACGTCAAGGCCTGTCGCAGCATGGGCCGTGCAGCGTCGATCTCTTCGAGCTGCAGCTTTGCCGCCGCAATCAACAGCGCAAGCTTCGCCCGATCAGGATGCTCCGAAAGCTGTTCAATTGAAACGACGGACAAGCTGGTCCAATCGCCAAACTGCCACTGCATTCGCGCGCTTTCAAGCCCTATCGTGACCATGCTCGATGCGGCAGCCTCGACCTTGTCTCCCCCTGCAACAGCTATCCCGGCCTTGGCATGCTCGACCACATTGGAGCTGCCGGCCCCAGCAGCGACTGCTGGCTTCCTGGAGCCAGACGTCTTCTGCATATGTCGGTCAGAACGCGTCAAGGCATTTGCTCCAGATCGATGTCTTCATGCGCGGCAGAAGCACTCATGGCGTCTCTCCACGCAGGAGTATTTCCTTGATCAGATCGACATGAGCCTCCGCCTTCACGACTTCTCGGTTCAGCCAGCCCTGATACTGCTGTGCCTGCTCACGTTCGCGCTCCAGATCAATAACCCGGGCTCCGCGCTCCTGACTCTGCCGGCTGGCATGTTCGAGCTTGGACACACATTCTCCAAGCTTCATCGAGAGATCATCGGCACGCTTGGTTTCCACTTCCAACTTGGCCGCCATCTCCTCACCCGCCTTGATGAGATTGTCCCGGCGCTCCACTAGCTGACGCACCAATGTTTCACGCTCCTCGAACTGCGCCCGCAGGCCATCAGCCTCCTGGCGCACGTCTGCGTTGCGGCTGTGCAGCTCCTTGACCTCCCCTTCAAATCGCTCGATCTTCCCAGCAATTTCGTCGTGCACGTGCTTCAGCTGGCGCTCTGACGCCGCGGCCAAGTCATGCTGAACCGCCAACTCACCTTCGCGCACCAAGAGTGTGGATCGAAGATCCTCCAACTTCCCAACTGCCGCAGCCAGGCCCTGCTCCAAGTCGGTCCGCTCGGCCAGTTCCGACCAATAGCGCGCCTCGCGCCGGAAAAGCACGCTCTGGAACGGATAGATCCCAACCTGTGAACCCATCACCGAGAAACCGCGCGCGCCCAACCGCGAGGCAATGACGACCGCACTCGCATCCCCCGTGTAGAGCGGCTCAGCGGAGACTTCCACCACGATTCCGGCCAGACGCTCCAGCTGTTCATCTGAGAGCGATTCAATCAACTCCAAGGTCTGTCCAGGAGCATCCAACACCATGACACAGCTGCCGGCATCTCCGCTGTCGAAGTCCGCGATGATCCGCGACAGCGGCACCGCGTCCACCTCAAGCTGAGCAGTCGCCCGTAGGCCCGGAAACAGCTCAAATAAACCCGAAGGCTGCTTGACACTGGAATACCGGGACTGATTCACCACATGCAGGGGCGCTTTTGGCAGAACTACCGCCGTCGCCGCGACGGAGCGAAGCGACTCACCTTGCGAGGAATCCAGCTGTTGTTCCAACGAAGCAGCCGTGCCTGGGTCCGCCTCGACAAGCTGCAGCCGACCAGCACCCAGGGCACGCCAAGACATCCCTCCTTGCCCTGCCCCCACTACCAGAAGCGAGATGGAGTCAGGCGCTCGGCCTGAAATCAGCTGTTCAAACAGTTCCTTCACATCGGTCACCACTGGAAAAGAAGTAGGGGCCAACTGAAGGTGCGCCTTGCACTTTCTGGCCAATGAACATCAAAATTAACAATTCAGGAATTGTTGCAACACGAGACAGTCCGGCCATTTTCACATAATTGCAATGGCGAGTTGTCAGCAAGGCTAGCCTTTTACAGAAGCTTTTCGTAGATCACCCTGTAAGCGGCAGCCATCGCTGCTGTCGTTGCAGTCCGAGCAACCTCCTCCTGCCAGCGGCGTACATCCCGTTGGCCGCGTTCACGCTCAGCCGGCACCTCAATCAACCGCCGGAGCAACGACCTCAACGCCCCCTCCTCCGTAGGAAATGGCAACAGCCAACCCGCCCCACTTGCGGCAATGCGCTCCCCAACCGCCCCCACATCCACACCAATGACAGGCAGACCAGCCGCCCAGCACTCGGTCAATGTGTGGCAATAGGTTTCTGGCCAAATCGACAGGATCGCAGCAACATCCGGCTTGATCATCTCCACCAGCCGCGCAAAGTCCCTGCGTTGATAACTACCATGCTCGACCACCAGGCCCTTCAGCTCTGGAGGGCAACTACCCATGACATGGAATTCAACGTCGTCTGAAGACTCCCCCGCCACCAGATCCCGGACCAGCATTGATCCCTTGTGCGGTGAAAGATTTCCAGGCAGCAGGACCCTGAGCGGCCGCCCGTTCAGCGGCGCCGCACCAGGGCCACCAAGAAACCGCTCGAAATCACGCCCATGCGGTATCACATGGAAGTCGTGGACACGCTCGCGCAATACCGGCAGTGCATCCATCAACAGGGACCGCGCGAACTCCGCCGTGGTGATGAAGGCGGCGGCCCCCTTCAAGGCAACCTGCATACTCTGCTGCCAAGCGGCCAATCGCGCGGCATTCATCGGCACCCGGGTTGGATCATGGTGCCAGAGTGGATTGGGCCCATCCCCGGCAACACCACCTGGATACATACCGCCATTGAAATCCAGCAAATTGACCGTCGGGCAAATGCAATAGAAATCATGGAAGGAAACCACCACCGGAATATCCAAACCCTGAGCAGCCTCGATCAAGCCAAGTCCATGCCACGCCAGGTGCCTCACATGCAGGAGATCGATGCCCCATCGCAGCATCAGCGCTCTTACGACACGATCATATTCGGCACTACGGTGAGTAGCGAACCGCAACGGCTCATTGAGCTCGAATCTTTCCAGCGCCTCATAGGCACCGCTCTGGGTAACCCGCAGCACCTCCAGCATCGTTCCGTCACTAGCCAGGGCAAATGCATCGTACTCCTCGCCCAGCGCCGCCATCAGATCTGCATTGGTCTGAGGTGTCCCGCCCACTCGCGTGGACAACACATAGAGCACACGCTGCCGGGGAGGCCGTCCTCCAGCGATTAGCCTGCGAAACTGTCTGTCAATTCGGTAGCGAGCGTCTTCGAACACAGGCGAAGTGGATATCGCGGCGATGGCTCCCTCATACATCGGAAACCGCTCGCAGACCTTGGACACACCCGCTGCAATAAGTGCCTTGCGTCGACCACCGAAGGATGCCGAACGGCGATGCCTGACATATACGGTGGGGTCCACCAAGTGCGTCCAGCCAGCAGCCGCGGCCCGCTGGCAAAGATCATTTTCCTCACCGTAACCTTCCGGAAAAGCCAGTTCGTCAAACCCACCCACAGCATCAAGCAGGCTCCGCTTGATGTAGAGACAGAAGCCATTTCCTGTAGGCACTTCAAAGCAATCACCGGCCGCATTCTCCACAGCACGTGCCGTGACATCGGGATGAATCGCTGCTGGTGCTGGATGCGCGCCTGATCTGGGCACAGAGAACTCACCCGCCGCATTTGAAACTGCGGTCACAGTACCCACCTGCGGACTGGACGCTGCGGTAGCCTTCAGTCTGCGCAACCAGTGTGGCCCAACCACCGTATCACTGTTGAGCAACACCACATCATCGCCCGCCGCCTCTCGCATGCCATGGTTTACCGTGGCGGTATAGCCCTGACAGGCTTCATGGCGAATAACTCGGACGCCGGGCTTCCGCGCGGCATGATCAAGCAACTCGACGATACCCGGCTGCGAACTACCGTCATCGATCAGGAGCAGGTGATTCTCGCCGTCGAAACGAGTGTTTCGGAAGAGCGACTCAAGGCACTCACGTACCGCGTCAGCCGCGTTGTGAATGGGCACGATCACCGTGCAGCGGATATTGCGCAGGTCGGCAACGGCAGCCAAGCGGGGGCTTCCCGTCCGCGAAGGCACTGCGCGCCTCCCCAGAGGCAGGCCCACCGTCAAAAAGTGTTCGAGTGGCGTGCATCCACTCACGTCTCCATACGTGGCGCGATACCAGGCACCGTCGAACCGAGGTGACGTTGCTGCATCATTGCATGTCGCTTCGGTCAGATAGTGCACCAACGGATTCCGCTCATCCGCTGCATCCATGTAGCGTTGACGATAGTAATGCGTGTCAAAAAATGGATTCGGCTGACGCCCCTCAACCAAACCATGCTGGATGAAATGCAACAGGGGATCCAAGCGATGCTCACGCACGTCGGATTGGCAATCCAGATAGTGGACATCATCGAACAAGCAACTCCGCGCGATGGTTTCATAGTCGCTCAGATGCTGCTCATTGCATGCCCCACCGGATACAGGTAGTGGCGCCCCCACAGCGAACTTCTGTCGCCCTTCAGACTTGCCATGTCGCAAGTAATGCAACAGCGGATTGACCCCTGCAGCAGCAACGTCGGGATTGAGAAGCAGGTAGTGTCGCCCGCTGAAGTTCGGACCTGGCTCGCGATCCAGCCAGTCCCGCAAATATGCGATGACGAGATCTTCCTCCTCGCCCTGCACAGCGTACTGCTCGCCATACCACGCAGCATCAAAAAACCCGCTATCGCAGATCAGCCTGATTTCTTCGATAGCGATGTTCACCATACCCCTGCAATTTCCGGAAAATTCAAACCATCCACAAGCGGACCCAGCCGCTGCGCCCACCCGTGCCGCGCAACCGCCTCATCAAAACTATTCTGCGGCGGACGCCCCGTGGCCAGCTGCCTTACCACCGCATCGACAAATGCATCCTGATCGGCCGCCACCGTCAGCAGGCCTGGCACGGGTTCGATATTGGGAACTCCGGTCGCCACTACCGGCACTCCATTGGCTAGATAGACATAAGCCTTCAATGGGTTCATGTATCGGGTCAGGTCCATCCGAAGGTGCGGAATGATCCCTACCGTGAACGCTTTCAGCCATGGACCGAGTCGATCATGTGGCACAACACCTGGGAAATGCACATTGGGATACCGCTGCAACGCCAAAACAGATGGGTTGGCGTGCGTAGAACCCACCAACACAAGCTGACATTGCGGCAGAACTTCAGCCAGGCGCCCCAACAACACCACATCAATCTTCGATTCCAGATTTCCAACAAAACCTATGATCGGACCACCACGATCCAGACAAGCCTGCAGACGGGGATCAACATCCCCTGGAACAATAGGCAAGGGCGCATCACAACCGTTCAGAAGAACCTTGGTCTCAAATCCAAGCGCGGCCATTCCTTCGCGAATGGGCTCGCAGTTGGACAAAGCAAGGTCTGCCAGCGAAAGCACATGCCTATAGTGACGATCCAACCGTGCAATCTCGTCCGGCGATACACCTGGCCATGCCCGGTGGTCATCAACAACATCAACGACCACACGGGCAGGCTGCAGCCGACTGATCAAAGATGGCACCGAGAAGCAGCGTGGGAACAGCCAGAAAACAGCGTTACCAGGTTCCATTCCAAACCAACGCAGCTGGTCGCGTAGAAACCCTTCATAGGCATCGAGAAACTGCACTGAAGGGCGATCCTGATCGAATCCATCCGCCGCTTCGCCGTCATGCACGAATACCGAATGGACGACCTTTCCCGAATCCCACTTGCCAGCCAGCTTATCTATTGTCCGTTCCACCAACAGCTGATCATGCCTGTACGGATCCCGATTGGCCTCCATGGTTGTCAGACGCTGGACAGAGATCGGCGCATCCAGCATCAGTACTCGCCGAACATCCGAGCGCGATGCCAGATAACGGGCGATCATGTCATTGCGGTGCCCGTAGACAGTGGAGTCATTCTGCTTCCAGAACAGCACGACATCGACACCGTTTTCCTGAGCAGGTTCCGGCTTCCTTCTGGAAAGAAGCGCAGCGGCCGACGGCAACAGCGCACCATCATCCACCGGCAGCTGCTGCATCCACTGCTGCAATGGCTCGAACATCATCTTGAAGTACGGATTCTCAGCTCCAATCTGAGGAAACTCAGCGCGAACTCTCGCCCCCTGCTCGTCCAGCTTCATCCCAAGCGCTTGAGCTTCACGCGCCAACCAACCCTCTCGCGGTATCAGGACCGGCAAATAGTGCCAAGCAGCCAACCACAACAGCCCTGATGTCTTGTCTGCATAGACCTTCGGATCGTAATCCAGACATAGCAGGTCCGCTGATGCCAAGCGTTCATTGAGCTCAGCCTCGCTCCAGAAACCTGCATGTACCTCTACCGCGGGGTGCTCACCGGCGATTCCTTGGAGCTCATTGAACAGAGCTTTCGCCGCATCGGTTCGCACAGCCGAAAAATGCACGATGAAACGCTGATCGGAACGAGCCTGCTGCAGGCAGTCGCGCAATCGGCGCGGCAGATCGAGTACGCCCTTGTCAGCCTTTACCTCCCCCACATACAACAACGTTGTTTTGGGCACGCGCTGACGCCGCTGTGGCGTGCGCGGCGCGCGATTCCCAACCAGGCAGGGATGTATCGGCAAGGACGTCGCCAGTTGGAGCAGATGCGCATAGGCCTGCGCATATTCCGCACAGGCTGCATGCAACTGAATGGAGCCGGAGGCCCGCAATAGATTGAACGCTATTCTGAAATTGGACGCTCGCACCGCATCGACCACATCTCCAGATGCCCGAACTCCTGGCGAAAACATCAACAACACAACATGCTGCATGCGCCGCCCACGCTCGCCCAATGCCGTATTGGCCAACGCCAATGCATTGGCATGTTCCCATGACAAAGTGTGGTGAAAAACGTTCACGGGCAACGCCGGCCAACGTGCAAGAACCCATTCCAAAGCCGACACGTAGCTGCGGGCCAAGGACTGAATCCACTCCCAATGCTCCGCTGCTGTACCCGGCTTATCAGTCAATGCATAGAAATCCACGTCAAAAACCGGCTGCACGAGCGCACCGCCGTAGCGCAGCTGCTTTATGCATTCCGCGCTTGCAGCTACGTTGGTACAGAAGCCAAGGGAACCACCAAGCCCCCCCTCAGCCAACATCATCGCGATGGCGGTGTTATGCGCGCAGGTCCGACCCAACGCCGGATCCATGACAACCCATGGCACCCTACCCTCATTTGGGCAGGCCTCATGCTGAATCACGAGTCCTTTACCAGAAGGCGCTGAACGGCCGCAGATACTTCAAACCTTCCTATATCCTGCGCAATCACCTGCAGGTTCTCAGCGACGTAGCGCGGATTGAGCCCGGCCATCGGTAACTCGATGTAGTACCCCAACAATGCATGCGGTGCGTTCAATGCTATCTGCACGTCCTGCCGCAATTGTCGTTCAAACCGCGCTACCGAATTGCGCTGGTCACCAACGGCAACCTCAATGATCGGCGGCAACTGACCTGTAATGTCAATGGCCCAGCCGCGAAGTGTCAACATCCCAAGCTTGTAGTCGATCTCATCGATGAAACCGCACCCACGTCCATTCCATCCTGATTTGCCCGGCTCCCCGCTACCAACACGCCTTCCGGCGACCAACGACATGTAGAACCCTTCCGCATTGCGGCTGGACTCCTCATCGGAAAGTGATGCCAGTGCAGGCCGCTCCCAATCCAGCACGACAGGAAGGAAGCCATGCCCATACAAGCAGCCCCTCACGAAAGCATGCTGAGCATCAGGCACATACATATCCAGCGCAAAGCTGCCTCCATCAGCACAATCCGCACAGGCTTTCAGCAGCTCTCCTCCCAGATCGTGCTCGAAAACAGAATGCAACGCAGCATCCAGGTGAAAAGGCGAGAAACCATCACTGACAATTGCCGCCAACCGCTCGGACACTTTGAGTTGCTTACCCGCAATCCGGCTCAGCAGATCGTCTCCGGAAACTACCGGAATACCCGCTGGCACGAACAGGTCGCGCGAAATCGTGCTCTTGCCATAGGCAGGCGGTTTCATCAGCAGATAACACAATGGACGGTGATGGCTAACCTGCAGCACATGCCTGCCGACGGGGTCACCGTCCTGATTGACACTCGGCCCCATCCACTTCCATGCATATTCGGCCAACACCTCGTGCACTTTTGGCATCGACGGAAAAAACCGCTGATCGATACCACGCGTAACCTTCATCCATTCACTGGACATCGAATGCGCAATACCGATTTCCAAGATCAATACGCCGTCCGAAGCAAGCCTCGACATCAAAAGATCGACGAGTGCTGCCTGGTCATCAGCGTAATGCAGCGCCGAAGCAAGCAGGATTACGTCAAATGGTCCTTCCGGCAGTGCATCCCAGCCACTGTGATGGAACTCGCAGCGCGGAAACCGCTGCCGTGCGCGCTCAATGAAGAGCGCCGAATGATCAATACCGACAACACGCTCGGCTCCCGAAAAATCAGCGAAGCCACAAAAGAAACCCTCGTTGCACCCCACGTCCAGAAAACGCTTTCCCTGCAGCGAGGGCAGGCGTAGCGCCTTGAGCTTATCAAGGCTGCGGGAATCTCCAGGAGCATTTGGGAACGATTGATATTGAGCCATCTTTTATGGTTTTTCCTTCATGAAAAATCAAAACAATTCAGGACCTGCGCTTCAATGTCCCAGTTTGGAAGTCACAGCAGGAGCCACGCGGAACGGTCCATCGAGCTGATCCATTGACGCCCCGCCGTAAAGGCCAAGCTCTCTCCCAAGGTCCGAAAGCGAACTAACACCCGGAATAGCCACTTTGGCAACAAAACCACACATCGGATCATGGAGCCCAAAATGGCGTTGTACGTCCACACGCGGGTAATGCTCGTATTCCGAAATAGGGTAGAGCGTACCGTTCACCTCCACCGCCAGCATCTGCGGCATGGCAATGAAGCCCTGCAACGCCCATCCCTTCAGGTGGAGCACACCATCGTGCAGTTCGACTTCATCGAGCGCTCCGGCAGTCTCGATACGCTCGCCGCCGCCATCGCTCGTGGCCTGCGCACGTTCAACCACGCCCTTGTAATTCATGAGCGCCTCATCAACCGAGCCGTCGAAGATAATCTCACCGCGCTCCAGCACCAACCCTCGATTGCATACGTCACGCAACAAGCCAAGGCTATGACTGGCCAGCACCACGATCTTGCTTCCGGCCACACGATTCAGCATGCGCTCCTTGGCCTTGGCCAGAAAATTGGCATCGCCGGTACCCACCCACTCATCCATCAACATGATGTCGTGCTGGATGGCGGTGGAGATCGCGAAACCCAGGCGCATGCGTTGGCCCGACGACAGTGTTCGCAGCCGATGCAGCGCCTTCTCCTGCAGCCCCGAGAACTCCAGAATCGGCTGCACCAATTCGCGGATCAAACTGGCCTTCATTCCCATCGCGGTGCCGCGCAGGTAGATGTTCTCCCTGACGGTGGCCTCATTGTTGAAACCCAGCGAGATGTTCAGCAATGCCTGACGCGTACCGTCAACGGTCAATGTCCCTGATGTAGGAACGTAGGCACCGTTGAGAACCCGCAACAACGTCGATTTGCCGGCGCCATTGAGCCCCAGCAGTGCAATACGATCGCCCTCGCGCGCTTCAAAACTGACCGAACGCAGGAGCGTACGGTTCTCGCGGCGCGGCGGATCCAATGCTGCCCCGAGCAATAGGCCCAGCCAACTCTGGTTTTCACGTTCACGCTGTAGATATACCGGCACGTCCAACGAGAGCTTGTCTGCCTTGAGTAAAATACCCATGTCCGCCTCCTTCATATCCACAGCGGTACGAAGCGCGCATAGCGCCGGTACAACAGCGCAGCCACGAGCCAGCCGATACCGGCCATGACTGCCATGACAATCAGCCCATTGGAATCCACTGCCTCACCCAGCAATGGGGCGCGAATGGCTTCGATGATGTGAAACAGGGGATTCACTCGCATCAACATGCCACGCAGGCTCTCCGCCGGCGCCTGATCTGCAAACCACACCACCGGGGTCAACAGAAACAGGAAGAGAAACGCATTATTGATGAACTGCTCGGTGTCCGGATATCTAGCGCCTAACAGCGCAAACACCACCGACAACCAGACCACATTGAGCAGCAGCAATGGCAAGGAGACGAACAGCATCAGCACGCCATCCAAGCGCACGTCCCCATAGAGGAACAACGCCAGAAGCACCAAGGGAATTGCCACTGCAGTGTAAAACAGCGCGCGCGCTACAACCCGCAAGACGAAATCCGTCAATCGCACCCGTCCATCCAGGATAAAACCCTGATTGGACGACAGTACGCCGGCCGAATCCGTGATGACTGTCGTGACCAATCGAAACACCGTAATCCCGACGGCAACATGCGCAGCAAAATGATTGAGCGGGGTGTTCTGCATGCTCGAAAAAAACGCTCCCAGCCCCCAGATGTAAAGTGCGGGCGGTACAAGCAGCCACACCATGCCCAATCGCGAGCGGCGATAATTGGTGACAACGGTCAACCATGTGGAGTACGCCCAGAAACCGGGTTCACGCAGACTTTCAACTAGGTGTTTGAACAGGTTCACTCATTCACCTTCAGTGCCTCTTCCAGGTCCGCCTTCAAATCAACCGCATCCTCCACACCCACACTCAACCGCACCAGCGCATCGCTGATGCCCAGCTGCTCGCGGCGTTCGACCGGAATGGACGCATGCGTCATCACCGCCGGATGGTTGACCAGACTTTCCACGCCGCCCAGTGATTCGGCCAGGGTGAACAGTTCGGTTTTTTCGCAGAAGCGCTTGGCCGCGGCGAAGCCGCCCTTGAGCACGATGGAGACGATGCCGCCGTAGCCGGCCATCTGCTTGCCCGCCAATGCATGCTGCGGGTGCGAAGCCAGGCCCGGGTAAATAACCTTTTCAACTGCCGGGTGCGTTTCCAGCCACTTGGCCAGTTCCATTGCATTGGCGCAATGCGCCTTCATCCGCAATGGCAGGGTCTTCAGGCCACGCAGCGCGAGAAAGCTGTCGAACGGGCCCTGTACGCCACCGATGGAGTTCTGCAGGAAGGCCATCTGCTCGGCCAGCTCGGCGTTGTCGCCGACCACGACCATGCCACCGACCATGTCCGAGTGACCGTTGAGGTACTTGGTGGCCGAATGCAGTACCAGATCCGCGCCGAGTTCCAGCGGGCGCTGCAACATCGGCGAGGCAAAGGTGTTGTCCACCACCACGATCAGGCCGTGGCGCTTGGCAACCGCGGCCACTGCAGCGATGTCCACGATCTTCAACATCGGGTTGGTGGGGGTTTCAATCCACACCATCTTCGTCTTCGGCGTGATCGCCGCTTCAAATGCAGCCAGGTCGGTCAGGTCGACGAAGCTGAAATCCAGCCCGGCGGTGCGGCGACGCACGCGTTCGAACAGGCGGAAGCTGCCGCCGTAGATATCGTCCATCGCCACGACGTGACTGCCAGCGTCCAGCAGCTCGATGACAGTGGAACTGGCCGCCATGCCCGAAGCAAAGGCGAATCCACGCGAACCCGCCTCCAACGACGCCACACAACGCTCATAGGCGAAGCGGGTCGGATTGTGGGTGCGCGAATACTCAAAACCCTGATGCTCGCCCGGGCTGGACTGTGCGTAGGTCGAGGTAGCGTAGATCGGCGGCATGACGGCGCCGGTGCTGGGGTCGGGCGATTGCCCGCCATGGATGGCCAAGGTGGCAAGCGACAAGCTGCGCTCGCCATCCTGGCTGCGTGAGTGCTGATCCGTCATAAGGGCTTCCAGCTAAAGGGGCAAAATTCTATCAGTCCGGGCTGAACCCAACCGGGTTGGCGCCCCTCGGGGCGCCACGGGAGAATCACTGAACCCTGCGACGCAGGTAGTTCAGCAGGTCGATGCGGGTGATCAAACCGAGAAACGCATCACCATCAGTGATGATGGCCACCTGGCCACGGTCGAACACCGGCAACAGGGCTTCGATCGGCGATTTGACGTCCAGCCGGTCCAGCTTGCTGACCATGGCTACCGACACCGGGTCGCGGAAGCGGGCTTCGTCGCCGTACACGTGCAGCAGCACGTCGCTTTCGTCGATGATGCCGACCAACTGGCTGCCTTCCATCACCGGCAACTGCGACACGTCATACAGCTTCATGCGCTGGTAGGCGGTGGTCAGCAGGTCGTTCGGGCCCACCACGACGGTGTCGCGCTGGCTGTACGGGCGCAGGATCAGGTCACGCAGGTCGCCGTACTGCGGGCGCTCCAGGAAGCCGTTGTCCAGCATCCAGTAATCGTTGTACATCTTGGACAGGTACTTGTTGCCGGTATCCGGCACCAGCACCAACACCTTCTTCGGCGTGGTCTGTTCCTGGCAGTACTTCAATGCCGCCGCCAGCAGGGTGCCGGTGGACGAGCCGCCAAGAATGCCCTCCTTGCCCAGCAGCTCGCGCGCGGTATGGAAGCTCTCGGCATCGCTGATGGCGTAAGCCTTCTTGACCCGGCTGAAATCGGAAATGCCCGGCAGGAAGTCCTCGCCGATGCCTTCCACCAGCCAGCTGCCGGACTTCTCGCTCACCGTGCCTTCGTTGATGTACTGGGTCAGGATCGAGCCCACCGGGTCGGCCAGCACCAGCTCGGTATTGGGCGAGAGCTTGGCGAAGGCACGCGACAGGCCAGTCATGGTGCCCGAGCTGCCGCAGCCAAAAACAATGGCGTCCAGGTCGCCGCCCATCTGTTCGATGATCTCCGGGCCGGTGCCGAATTCATGGGCAGCCGGGTTGTCCGGGTTGCCGAACTGGTTGATGAAATAGGCCCCCGGGGTCCGCTCGGCCACCGCCTGTGCCAGGTCCTGGTAGTACTCCGGGTGGCCCTTGGCCACGTCCGAGCGGGTCAGCACCACTTCGGCGCCCATGGCCTTGAGGTTGAAGATCTTCTCCCGGCTCATCTTGTCCGGCACCACCAGGGTCAGCTTGTACCCCTTCTGCTGTGCCACCAGCGCAAGGCCCAGGCCGGTATTGCCTGCCGTCCCCTCCACGAGCGTCGCACCGGGCTTGAGATCACCGCGCTTCTCGGCGGCCTCGATCATCGACAAGCCAATGCGATCCTTGATCGACCCGCCCGGGTTGGCACTTTCGAGCTTGAGGTACAGCTCGCATACGCCGGCATCTAGGCGCTGGGCCTTGACGATGGGCGTATTGCCAATGAGCTCGAGGACGGAGGAATGGATTGCCATGGTCAGATTCGGATCACGCCGCAAGGCGGCTGGACTACCGATTATCCGACGGATGCTGTCGAAAGTCAGGCAAGGACACCTTCTTACGACAGCGCAGATCTTCATCAATGCGCGCGTGGCTGCCGCAATGACGCGGACAATGACGGCCGACGAGGGGGCCGCCACCGTCCGCGACGGTAACTTTCAACGCGTGGGGAAGGTCTTAATTGATGCTGTTTTCATACATCCGCAGAAGTCGCTGCTTGGCCAGCAGTTTCTCCCGCTTCATCTGTCCCAGGGTGACATCGTCAATGGGAAGCACCCCCAACTGGGCATCCATGCATTTCTTGTTCAACTTCCGGTGCTGCTGGTACAGCAGCCTGAACTCGGGGTTGGCCTTCATCAAGGCGTCGATCTCACTCTGCGGCTGCCCTTCGAACATGACTGAACCTCCTTCATGCAGAAACAAGAACGCCCCGGCCGGATGGCACGGGGCGTTGCAGGATGGAGCGCCGGAACCGCGAACGACGGAACCCACCGGACACCTCCCGGCCAACCTGCCGGGAGCCTTCGGAAACTGGTTCGCGCCACTGTTGCACCGGCTCGGCCCTCCTCTGTCCGGATGGCGAATTTGCCACCCGGACAATTGACCCTACGCCTGCAAAAAGGTTCCGGCAAGTGCTGCCGACAGGCAATTTTCAGAAGTCGGCTTAAGGTCGCATTCAGTCCGCGAAAACAAACAAAAACATAACGGCATCAGCCATTTATGAACATCAAGGCGCAACGATGACTTCGGCAGAACGCGCACGGGTGGAGGCCGCCTTCTTACCGACCACCTGGACACGGGCCGCACTCACGCCCCCTGCCACCAGCGCATCCTTCAGCGCCTGCGCGCGTTGCTGGCCGACACCGTTGGCGCTGTCATACGCCTCGATGGTCACGCGCCCCTTCTTGCCGATGTTCAGGTACTCGGACAGCGCCTTGGCCTGGTTGCCCGCGCCCGCGGACAGGCTGGCCTGGCCGGCGGCAAACGCATCCCCGGTAAAGGTGAATACCTCGCCGCGGCTGTTGAACTTCGATGCCGGCAGCCGTTGCCCGGAAACCAGCTCGGCTTCTTCGCGGGCCAGCTTGGCCGCATTCTGCTGGGCTGCGCTCAGGCGCTGCTGCTGGCGGCCGGCCACGCTGGTGAGTGCATTCTCCGCATCCTGGCGCGCCAGGGTTTCGGCCTCAGCCGCCAGGCGCAGGCGCTCGGCCTCTTCGGCCTGGATCTGCGACTGCATGCGCAGGCGCTCGGCCTCCTGACGGGCCCGGGCCACCTCACGGCGGCTGGCTTCAATGAGCAGCTCGCTGCGGGTCCGCTCCAACTGGTCAACCTCACGCCCGGCCACGGCGGTGCGTGCGGCCGTCTCGGCGATGGTGACCCGGCGTTCGGCCAGATACCGCGCATGGTCCAGGTCCCGGCGTTTTGCCTTGGCCAAGGCCGCAATCGCCTGCTGCGCCTGCAATTTCTCGAACGAGGCCGCATCGGCGGTCTGCATGTCCGCCTGCAACGCGACCAAGCGCTGGTTGAGCAGCGCCACCGCCGGATCTTCAGCGGCCACGGCCACCAGTGGCAGCGCCAGCAGGCCTGCCATCACCATGTTCCTGACCCGCATCAGCGGCCCTCCCCTGTCGCCAACTGGCGTTGCAACTGTTCTACCTCGGCGCGGCGCTGGGCCAACTGGGCCTGCGCGACGGATTCTTCGCTCTGCGCACGGGCCAGGTCGGCATCGGCCGCAGCACGCTGGGCCAGCAAAGGCGCCTGCTTGCGCTGGCTGCGGTCAGCAGCGGCGCGCTGGGCCTGCTCCAGCTGCTGGCGGGCCATCGCCATCATGTCGGGGGCGTACTGGTCGGCGTCGGCGCGGTCGGCACGCTCCACGGCCTGCTGCGCGGCGAGCAGGTCGGCGGCACCTGGATCCTGCGCAAAAGCGCTACCAGACAGCGCTGTTGCGCACGCCGTCACATACAGGAGACGTCGTAATTGTGCGAAGCTTGCTTTCATTGGGGAGGCCGTTGCCTGAGTGACTGAGCGCGGCCATTGTGGTCAAGGCCATGGCGTGCTTGCAACGGCAAGCGGCCGTCTGTTGGGGAAATATTGAATATGGATATCGGCTACTTCCTGAAGCTGATGACCGAAAAGAACGCTTCGGACATGTTTTTGACCACCGGAGCGCCGGTCTACATCAAGATCGAGGGCAAGCTGTATCCGCTGGGGAGTACCGGCCTGCCACCGGGGATGGTCAAGAAGATTGCCTACTCGTTGATGGACGAGGGTCAGGTGCCGCAGTTCGAGCGTGACCTGGAGCTCAACATGGCCATCGCGCTGACCGATGCCGGGCGCTTCCGCGTCAACGTGTTCAAGCAGCGCGGCGAAGTGGGCATGGTGATCCGTGCGATCAAGAGCCACATCCCGAGCATCGAGGAACTGCACCTGCCGCAGGTGCTCAAGGACGTCATCATGACTCCGCGCGGCCTGGTGCTGGTGGTGGGCTCGACCGGCTCGGGCAAGTCCACCTCGCTGGCGTCGATGATCGATCACCGCAACAGCACGTCGACCGGGCACATCCTCACCATCGAGGACCCGATCGAGTTCCTGCACAAGCACAAGATGTCCATCGTCAACCAGCGTGAAGTCGGCCTGGACACGCATGCGTTCCACAACGCATTGAAGAACGCGATGCGTGAGGCGCCGGACGTGATCCTGATCGGCGAGATCCTGGATGCCGAAACCATGGAGGCCGCCATCGCCTTCGCCGAAACCGGCCACCTGTGCCTGGCGACACTGCACTCCAACAACGCCGACCAGACCATCGAGCGCATCCTCAACTTCTTCCCGGAAAGCGCGCACAAGAACGTGCTGATGAACCTGTCGCTGAACCTGCGCGCGGTGATCTCCCAGCGCTTGGTCAAGGGTGTGGATGGCCGACGCCGCCCGGCCAGCGAAGTACTGATCAACACGCCGATGATCCGCGACCTGCTGCGCCGTGGCGAAGTCCACGCGATCAAGCAGGCAATGGAAGAGTCACTGGAAGAAGGCATGCAGAGCTTCGACCAGTGCCTGTTCCGCATGGTCAAGGAAGGCCTCATCGAGCAGGAAGAAGCGCTGCGTGCAGCCGATTCGCGCGACGGCCTCGCCCTGAAGTTCCGCCTGTCGGAAGGCTCCAGCGGTGAGCATGATCCGTATGGCGACTTCTCCACGGCGACGCCGGCAACGATCAGCCACGGGTTCTGAGGAAGCGGGGATTTCGAGAGGCGGGGATTGGGGATTGGCAAAAGCCGGCATCGTGCGGCGCGGCCACGATTCCCCAGTTCCTGCGTGGGCTGGGATTTTGATTCCAACCTGCGCTGCTGATTTCCCGGCTCCCACTGATGGCGCGCGAAGCGCCCTCATCCCAACCCTTCTCCCGTGAACGGGAGAAGGGTTGAAGCGGCAGCACTGCAGCCTTCAGCTTCTACGAATCCCCAATCCCGATTCCCCAATCCCCGCTTCAAATAGCATCCGGCTGGTTTTCCGGCCGTGCGGCGTCGAAAGCCGGCAGGGCCAGGCAGGCTTCTTCGATCCGGCTCAGAGTCGGGTACGGGTTGAGGTCCAAGTGGAAGCGGCGCGCGTTGTAGAGCTGCGGTATCAGGCAGCAATCGGCCAGGCCCGGCTCGGCACCATGACAGAAACGGCCGGTATCGAAGGAACCCACCAGCATGGTTTCCAGCGCAGCGAAACCCGTGCGCATCCAATGCAGGATCCACTCGTCGCGCTCGGGCTGGGGCACGTTCCACTCATGATCGAAGAACTGCAGCACACGCAGGTTGTTGAGCGGATGGATATCGCAGGCCACCTGCTGGGCCAATGCGCGTACGCGCGCACGGCCACCGGCGTCGGCAGGCAGCAACGGCGACTGCGGGTACACCTCTTCCAGGTATTCGAGAATGGCCAGTGACTGGGTCAGCACGCGCTCGCCGTGGCGCAGGGTTGGCACCAGCTCCTGCGGGTTCAGCGCGGCGTAGTCGGGCGCATGCTGCTGGCCGCCGTCGCGCACCAGGTGCACCGGCACGATGCCGTAGTCCAGCCCCTTGAGGTTCAGGCCGATCCGCACGCGATAGGCCGCGCTGGAGCGCCAATAGCTATAGAGTTTCAGACCATCGTCCATGGAGGGAACTTCTCCTGTCGCCTGGGCGACACAGTAACCCGTGGCGGTGAGGGTTCCTTCACCATCGGTCAGACAAGCACACCGCCAGTCGGATGAAAGGGACGCGCTGGTTCACCCGCCGGGAACCGCGGCGGCCTATTCGTGCTGCACGGTGTGCTGCACGGTGCAGCCGCCAGCACGACGACGGGGCGCCATCAACGCCCCGCCATTGCTCACACCCGGTACGGCCGCGGCACCTGATTCAGGGCCGCGAAGCCTGCTCGATACGCTGCTCGATGGAACCAAAGATGCTGTTGCCTTCACGGTCGAGCATCTCGATCCGCACCACATCGCCGAAGCTCATGAACGGCGTGGACGGCTTGCCATCACGCAGGGCTTCGACTGTCCGTTGCTCGGCGAAGCACGAAGCACCCAGCGAGGTGTCCTCATTGGCGATGGTGCCGGAGCCGACGATGGCGCCGGCCGACAGCGGGCGGGTCTTGGCCGCATGCGCGACCAGTTGGGCGAAATCGAACTGCATGTCCACGCCCGCTTCCGGCGCGCCGAACCATTTGTCGTTGATGTGGGTCACCAGCGGCAGGTGGACCTTGCTGCCCCGCCAGGCGGCGCCCAGTTCATCCGGGGTCACGAACACCGGGCTCAGCGCCGAGCGCGGCTTGGACTGCAGGAAGCCAAAGCCCTTGGCCAGCTCGCCGGGGATCAGGTTGCGCAGGCTGACGTCGTTGACCAGGCCCACCAGCTGGATGTGGCCGGCAGCCTGCTCCGGCGTGACCGCCATCGGCACATCGTCGGTGATGACCACGATCTCGGCTTCCAGGTCGATGCCGTAGTCCTCGCTGATCACCTTCACGGCATCGCGCGGGCCGTAGAAGCCGGCACTGGTGGCCTGGTACATCAGCGGGTCGGTGTAGAAGCTCTCCGGCACCTCGGCACCACGCGCCTTGCGCACGCGCGCCACGTGCGGCAGGTAAGCGCTGCCGTCGACGAACTCGTAGGCGCGCGGCAGCGGTGCGGCCAGCGCTTCCATCTCCAGTTCAAATTCGCCATCGACACTGCCGCCATTGAGTTGCTCGGACAGTGCATTCAGGCGCGGCGCCAGATTGGACCAGTCCTCCAGCGCCTGCTGCAGGGTGGCGGCAATGCCAGCGGCCCGCACGGCGCGGGTCAGGTCACGGGAAACCACGATCAGGGTGCCGTCGCGGCCGCCTTCCTTCAGGGAACCAAGCTTCATGGGAACGTCCAGTCTGCAGAAGAAACAAGTTTCAATTGTAATGAATATGCCGGCCGCCACCAGCTCCCTGACGGGAATGCTGAACGGGCGTTTTTGTGCCAATCCGGACAATCCCCTAGACTAGCGCGGTCTGCCAGCGGCCGTCCGTTTCCCTCAGGGACCGCCGGCGGTGCAGGACACTGGCCATCAGGTCTGTCCGCCCGCCCGCCCCCACTCCGACGCCTATCGTCACGCATTCCAACCAGCGCACCGCTCTGGTTGCATCCAGATCTTGCAGCGCGGTTTACGGGAACGCTCCGAGATCAGCAGGCCTTCAATGGCCTGCAACGTACGCCCACCGGGCGCGCGTTATTCATGTTCCGGAGTACTCCATGTCGTTTGGAAACCTGGGCCTTGCGCCCTTCCTGCTGCGCGCGCTCGCCGAGCAGGGCTACGAAAACCCGACCCCGATCCAGGAGCAGGCCATTCCGCTGGCACTGGACGGCCACGACCTGCTGGCGGGCGCGCAGACCGGCACCGGCAAAACCGCTGCCTTCGGCCTGCCGCTGCTGCAGCACCTGGGCACCGCGCCGCAGAGCGTGGGCAATGGCCCGCGCAAGCCGCGCGCGCTGATCCTGGCCCCCACCCGCGAACTGGCCACCCAGGTGCATGACAGCCTGCGTGGCTACAGCAAGTACCTGCGCATCCCCAGCGCCTGCATCTACGGCGGTGTCGGCATGGGCAACCAGCTGGACGTGCTGCGCCGTGGCGTGGACCTGCTGGTGGCCTGCCCGGGCCGCCTGATCGACCACCTGGAGCGTCGCAGCGTCGACCTGTCGGGCATCGAGATCCTGGTGCTGGACGAAGCCGACCGCATGCTCGACATGGGCTTTTTGCCGTCGATCAAGCGCATCCTGGCCAAGCTGCCGCGCCAGAACCGCCAGACCCTGCTGTTCTCGGCCACCTTCGAGGAGAGCATCAAGCAGCTGGCGCTGGAGTTCATGCACAACCCCAAGCAGATCCAGGTGACGCCGCAGAACACCGTGGCCGAAACCATCACCCACCGCGTGCACCCGGTCGATGGCGGCCGCAAGCGCGAACTGCTGCTGCACCTGCTGGCACAGGATTCGCGCGTGCAGACGCTGGTGTTCGGCCGCACCAAGCATGGCTGCGACAAGCTGGCCACGTTCCTGGAGAAGTCCGGCATCAAGACCGCCGCCATCCACGGCAACAAGAGCCAGGGCCAGCGCCTGCGTGCGCTGGGTGACTTCAAGGCCGGCCGCGTGACCGTGCTGGTGGCCACCGACATCGCCGCGCGCGGCATCGACATCAACGAGCTGCCCAAGGTCATCAACTACGACCTGCCGATGGTGCCGGAAGACTATGTGCACCGTATCGGCCGCACCGGCCGCAACGGCTCCACCGGCGAGGCGATCTCGCTGGTAGCGCAGGACGAGGCCAAGCTGCTGCGCCAGATCGTGCGCCTGCTCGACCGCGACATGGACATCCGTGACGTGCCGGGCTTTGAACCGCAGACCCCGATCCGCTGGGGCAACAGCGCCCCGGGCAAGGCCGAACAGCCCGGCGGCCAGCGTGCGCCGCGCCGTGGCAATGGCGGGCATGGTCCGCGCCGTTCCAATGGCGATGCACCGCGTGGTGGCCGGGGCGGTCAGGCACAGAAGCCGGGCGGCCAGCGCAATGGCGGCGGCAACAACGGTCAGCAGCGCCGTGACAGCCATCCGGGCGGCGGCCAGCGCCGTGGCGGTGGCGGTCGGGGCCAGAGCCGTACCATGGCCTGATGCCGGCGCCTGGCTGACACGCATTGCAACGAAAAGGCCGACGCACCGCGTCGGCCTTTTCCATTCCCGCTGCAGCGCGTTCAGGTATTCCCTCTTCCACTCAGCTGATGGAAGCACTGACCAACAAGCACGCCCACGCCGCAGTACAGCACGTGCACCCTACAATTGCGCCCATGGATATTTTCAAGGTTTTCACTCTCGAAGCAGCCCACCGGCTGCCCAACGTCCCGCCGGGCCACAAGTGCGCGCGGCTGCATGGCCACTCGTTCCGGGTGGAGCTGAAGGTCAGCGGCGAGCCGGGCGAAGACACCGGCTGGATCATGGACTTCAGCGACCTCAAGGCCGCTTTCCAGCCGCTGTACGACCAGCTCGACCACCACTATCTCAACGACATCCCCGGCCTGGAGAACCCCACCAGCGAGCGCCTGGCCATGTGGATCTGGGAGCGTTTGAAGCCCCGCCTGCCGCTGTTGAGCGAAGTGGTGGTGCATGAAACCTGCACGTCCGGTTGCAGCTACCGCGGGCCGTAACGGCGCGGACTGCATCTTCTGCACCTTCTGCACCCTCCCTTGGGCGTGAGCCCGGGAGAGAGTTGAGAGGGGGTCTTTTTCAAGCCCGCTCAAAAGGCACCCCTTCCCGGCCCTTCCCTCCGCTTTCAGCGCAAGGGAGCGGGCCAACGCTGCAGCACCACCGCGTCAAAACTGAACGGACAGGGAAATCTGCCAGCGGAAGCTTGCACTTCGGCGCAATCGGGATATGCTGCAACGCAACAAAGGCGTTTCGGAATTTCGGATGTCCGCTCAAGCCAACGACTTCAGCCAGTACACCCAGCAGCTTGCCGCCGTGGCCAACCGTGCCAACCGGCTGACGCTGGAGAACGCCGAGAGCGTGTTTGGCGTGCAGCTGCGCACCCTGGAACGCAACACCAACGCGACCGCTGGCTTCCTGGGCGAGTTGGCCCAGGCCGGTGCGCAGGTGGATCTGCAGGCACTGCTGCCCAAGGGGCTGCAGGTGGCCCACGACAACCTTGAGCGCTTGGCCGCCGCCAGCCAGGAGGCCATCGGCCTGAGCCTGAAAACCGGCGAAGCACTCGGTGAACTGGCGCGTCAGCCTTTCCCGGCGAGCAAAGCCAAGGCCGCCCCGAAGGCCGGTTGAACGCCTGAACCCATTTGCGCGGTCCCTCCCCCGCGCAACCCGGACCCGACAGCATCCCCTCCCGCTGTCGGGTCTTTTTTTGCCTGGGTTTCGCTACCGACGGCGCAACCGGCGGTGCGCCACTGCAGCAGATCACCCAGGTCCACGCCTGTCCAGCCCGACAAGCCCAGGCGGCCCTGACGCGCTGTGCGGCGACCCGATCACGCGATGCACTGTTCTCCTACGGCTGCCAAGGTTGCTGCCGTGGCGCTGCATCTGGCAGATTCGCCAGCCCAGCAAGCGGTAGACTCTTACGATGTTCAGTGCCAATACGCTCACCGGCAGCAAGCCGGAACAGTACGCCCAGCTGCTGGCCCAGGCCCGCGCCCTGGTGCAGGGCGAAGTCGACCGCATTGCCAATGCCGCCAACCTGTCCGCGCTGGTCTACCACGCCTTGCCGCAGCTCAACTGGGTGGGTTTCTACTTTTACGACGGCAAAGAGCTGGTGGTCGGCCCGTTCCAGGGTTTGCCTGCGTGCGTGCGCATTCCGCTGCACAAGGGCGTGTGCGGTGCGGCGGCAAGCAGCCGCCAGACGCAACGGATCGAAGACGTGGATGCCTTTCCCGGGCACATCGCCTGTGACTCCGCATCGCGCTCGGAGTTGGTCGTTCCGCTGTTGCATGACGGCGAATTGATCGGCGTGTTCGACATCGACAGCCCAGTGCTTGCACGCTTCGATGCGGACGACCAGCTGGGCCTGGAAGCCATTGCCCAAGTATTCGTCGAGGCACTGCGGTGAGCACCACCAAGCTGCGCAACATCGGCCCCAAGAGTGCGGCCTGGCTGCGTCAGGTGGGACTGCGCAGCGAACAGGATCTGGTGGCCGTTGGTGCGATCGGCGCCTTCATGAAGGTAAAGCGCGCCGGCTTCAAACCCAGCCTCAATCTGCTGTATTCGCTGGAAGGTGCGCTGGTCGGCTGCCATTGGCAGGAAGTCCCCGAAGCGCGGCGCCAGCAATTGGTGGCGGAGTATGAAGCCGCGGTGGGCGAACTGCCCGCCGCGCGGGGGGCACAGGTGGCCGGGCCGGTGCATGAAACCCGCATGCAGATGGACACCGACACAGACGACGAAGACACCGCCGAGATCCGCTTCGGCGAGTAGCAGCGGCCTTGGTCGCGAAGCTACTGTCTCATCCGATCGCCGAAAAGCTCACCCCTCCCCAACCCTCCCCTTGGCTTCGCCAAAGGGAGGGAGCCGGAGCGCGCGACCGTTTTCCTGCGGAATACCCGTAGGGCGACCGTGGTCGCGGCACTGCGACTGTGGCCGCTCGTCATCGCGGTGTACCACGCACCTTCAACGCCATGATTGCTTGTTGTTGCATGCGCCGGTAGCCGTTGCGGTTTCGCGGCCAAGGCCGCTCCTACAGCGGCAGCGCCATGCTGGCCACCACCAGCACCAACAGCAGCAGGGTTTCGGTGACTTCGACGCTTGCGCCCAGGCAATCGCCGGAGATGCCGCCCAGCGTGCGCCGCCAATACAGGGCCACCAGCGGCACCACCAACAACGCCAGCAACAGCGGCCAGGCGACAAAGGCAGTGATGACCGTCAATGCCACAGCCCATAGCCACATCGAACGCAGGCTCAACTGCCAGGAAAAACGCTCGGCCATGCCAGCGCTGTGCAATGACGGCAGCAGCCGGCTCCACCACAAGGTGCCCCAGCGCGCCCACACCGGCACCAGCACGATGCCGAACCACAGCGCACTCACCGCCAGCTCGGTGAGCAGCACAAACTTCAGCAGCAGCTGCATGATCAGCGTGACCACGCCGAACACGCCCATGTGCGGATCCTTCAGCACTTCCAGGAAGCGTTGCGGATCGCGATGCGCGGCGCCAAAGGCATCGGCCACATCGCCCAGCCCATCCAGGTGCAAGGCGCCGGTCACCCACACCCACACCAGCAACGTCATCGCGCCGGCCAGCCACGGGCGTTCGCCAAAGCCGTACAGCGGCAACGCCAGCAACACGCCGATGATCGCGCCGACCAACGGGTAGTACACCGCTGAATGGCTGAGATCGTCCTGACGGAACTCCTTCACCTGCGGTGTCGGCAGGCGGGTCAGGAACTGGATGGCGAGAATCAGCCGGCGCACGCTCATGGTTGCCGCAGCTCCAGCAGTTCGCCCCACAGGCGACCGTCTTCGCCGCGCTCCACGCGCAGGCGCACACGGGTGCCGTAATCAATGCGTATGGCCCACAACATCGACAACGGCATGCCGCAGATGCGTGAGATGGCCATGCGCAACACGCCGGCATGGCTGACCACCAGCACCGGCAAACCATCGCCATCGTCTTCGTCGGCCAAGCGGTGCAGTTGTTCTTCCACGCGCGCCTGGAACTGCGGCCACGATTCGCCGTTGGGCGGCACCACGTCATGCGGTTCTTCGTAGAACGCGGCCAGTTGCTCGGCCGGCAGTTCGTCGAAATGCAGGCCGTCCCAGTCACCGAAATCCAGCTCGGCCCAATCCGGATGGATCTCGCAGAACTGATTGCTGCCGGCCACCAGCGCATGCGCGGTATCCAGCGCGCGGCGACGCGGCGAGGTGATCACGCGGCTCCAGCCAATGCCAGCGTGGCAGCGGTACAACGCGTCCATCGCGCCGTCGATCAACGGCGGATCGGTGCGGCCGTCCAGATGCCCCTGGCGGCCCGTGGAAGCGTGACGCAGCAAATCCAGAATCATTGCGGGCCACCGCGATCGGCCACCGATGCTTCGGCAAAGGTCGCCATCTGGTTGTGCAACACGCAGGCCATGCGCACCAGCGGCAGCGCCAGCGCAGCACCCGAGCCTTCGCCCAGGCGCAGGTCCAGCGAAAGCAGCGGCTGCGCCTGCAATGCCTCCAGCAGACGGATGTGGCCGCGCTCGGCCGACTGATGCGAGAACAGCAACCACGGCCGCACGCCGGGATTGATGCGTACCGCAGCCAACGCCGCAGCGCTGACGATGAAGCCATCCACCAGCACCGGCACCTTGCGCTGTGCGGCCGCGATCATGGCCGCACTGATTGCGGCGATTTCCAGACCGCCGACGCGCTGCAGGGCTTCGTAGCCGGGCGACGCGGCGGTAGTGATTGCCTCGCCATGCAGCGTCAACGCGCGGGCAATGATGTTCTTCTTCTGCACCATGCGCACCGCGTCCAAGCCGGTGCCGGCACCGACCAGTTCATCCAGCGGCAGCGGGCCAAGTACGGCGGCAAGCGCGCTGGCCGCGGTGGTGTTGCCGATGCCCATTTCGCCGAACACCAGCAGTTCGGCGCCTTCTGCACAGGCCACTTCGACCGCACGACGGCCGGCCGCAAATGCGGCTTCCAGATCGGTGGCCGACATGGCCGGGCCGGTACTGAAGTCGTCCGTGCCCGCGCGGCTCTTATCGCTGACCACACCTGCAATGGACGCGCTGGCGCGGCTGCCGACATCCCATACGTGCAACGGCAGCCCCAGTTCGCGCGCCAGCACGGCAATGGCCGCGCCACCGCCGGCAAAGTTGTGCAGCATCTGCACCGTGACTTCCGGTGGATAGGCCGACACGCCCTGCGCGGCCACGCCATGGTCAGCGGCAAACACCACCACCGGCACACGCTGCGCCTGCGGCGTATCGGTGGCCTGCAAGGCGGCCAGCTCGATGGCCAGCGTTTCCAGCCGGCCCAGCGCCCCCTCGGGCTTGGTCAGCTGGCGCTGGCGGGCGATGGCACGCTGGCGATGTTCCTGCGATGGCAGCCCGCAGGCCTGCCCGAACCATGTTTCTGTCACGACTGTTCCAAATACAGCGACTGCGGCGCGCATTCTAGCCGGACGGCCGGGAGCAGGACCGTAGACGTGCGCGCAGGAGCGGCCTTGGCCGCGAAGCAGGTGATGCAACCGCTACAGGCAACACGCCTGCAATTGCGGATTGGTTCGCAGGCGGTGGCTTTGCTTGCTTCGCGGCCGAGGCCGCTCCTACGGCTCGGGTGCCGGATTTCCGGCGCTTGATCGGGCGGTTCCTGATATTCGTTCAGTACCGCCCCGGCGTCATGGCATAGAATGCGCGCACTTTCGGGTGACCGACCGGCCTGCGCCGGCCGGTTGAAACGGGAAGCCGGTGCCGCGCACGGTTGGAGTTCCAGCCGCTCGCCATTCCGGCGCTGCCCCCGCAACGGTAAGCAGGACAAGGCCAGGCAACACCGCCACTGTGCACGGCACGGGAAGGCGCCTGGTCGGAAGCAGCCACGCTGCTTCGCCTGCAAGTCCGGAGACCGGCCCGAAAGCCGACTGGTTGCGATGCGGAGGGCATGGCGGCGGCTGTGGCGCCGTGTGTGCGCGACCTCCGTCACTTCCCTCTCATGGCAGCCCAACCCATCCGCCTGCGCGGGAGCGTGCAGGTCCAGGAGCTTCCATGAAACTGCATTACCACACCCTTTCCCTCGCCCTGGCGCTGGCATTGCCGGCCGTTGCCGCTGCACAGAACGCACCGACCGAGCTGGACGACGTCACCGTCACCGCTACCCGCACCCCCGTTGCCGTCAAGGACAGCGTGGTGCCGGTGCAGTTGATCGACCGTGAGCAAATCGACCGCAGCCAGGCCAACACCGTGCTGGAACTGCTGCGCGGCCGCGCCGGCCTGGACTTCGTCAACCAGGGCGGCACCGGCAAGATCACCTCGCTGTTCCTGCGCGGCACCAACTCCAACCAGGTGCTGGTGCTTGTGGACGGCGTGCGCGTGGGCTCGGCCACCACCGGCATGGCAGCACTGCAAGACCTGCCGGTCGACCAGATCGAGCGCGTTGAGATCGTGCGTGGCCCGCGTTCGAGCCTGTACGGCTCCGAGGCCATTGGCGGCGTGATCCAGATCTTCACCCGCACCGCCGGCCAGGGCCTGCAGCAGAACCTGTCGTTGACCGCCGGCAGCAACAACCTGCGCCAGGCCAGCGCCGGCTTCAGCAACCGCGGTGAGCGCGGCTGGATTTCGGCACAGGGCGGCTACCAGAAGACCGATGGCATCAATGCCTGCAACGGCTCGTCCGCACTGTTCCAGGGCTGCTATGTGGAAGAGCCCGACCGTGACGGCTACCGCAACACCTCGATCAACGTGCGCGCCGGCTATGCGCTGACCGACACGCTGAGCCTGGAAGGCCACGTGCTCAACGCCGACAGCTTCAACGAATACGACGGCAGCATCTTCGGCGGCAATGAAGCCGACAACCGCCAGCAGGTCTACGGCGCCAAGCTGGCCTGGGCTGCATCCGACGCGGTCCAGCTGACCGCGCAGGTCGGCCGCAACCGCGCCCCGGCCGACAACTACTTCGCCAGCGGCGGTACCCGCACGTTTGCCAGCAACTTCGACACCCGCCGTGACACCGCCAGCGTGCAGGCGGACTTCCAGCTCGCCGAAGGCCAGCAGCTGACCGCCGGTGCCGACTGGCAGAACGACAAGGTCACCAGTTCCACCGCCTACGACATCGAAGACCGCGACAATACCGGCGTGTTCGTCGAGTACCAGGGCCAGTTCGGCGCGCACTCGCTGCAGGCCAGCGTGCGCAACGACGACAACGAGCAGTTCGGCAACCACACCACCGGCAGCCTGGGTTACGGCTTTGCCTTCGGCAACGGCTTCCGCCTGACCGCCAGCGCCGGCACCGGCTTCAAGGCCCCGACCTTCAACGACCTGTACTACCCGGGTTTCAGCAACCCGCACCTGAAGCCGGAGGAATCCAAGAGCCTGAACATCGGCATCGCGCAGTACGCCAACAACTGGAACTGGACCTTCAACGCCTACGAAACCCACATCGATCAGCTGATTGGCTATGACAGCAACTTCGCCCTGGTCAACGTAGCCGAAGCCCGCATCCGTGGCGCCGAGCTGACCGGCTTCCTGTCGCTGGCCGGTTTCGACATCAATGCCCAGGCCAGCTTCACCGACCCGCGTGACCACACCTCCGGTGCTGCTACCTACGACAACCTGCTGGCCCGCCGCGCGCGCACCAGCGGCCGCCTGGACGTGGACAAGAGCTTCGGCCCGCTGCGCCTGGGCGTGACCGCTGCCGGCAGCGGCCACCGCTTCGACAACGCCGCCAACACGATGCGCCTGGCCGGCTACGGCACCGTTGACCTGCGCGTGGAATACGCCATCAACGATGCGTGGAGCCTGCAGGCCAAGGCCGCCAACGTGTTTGACCGCGAGTACGAAACCATTGCCTGGTACAACCAGCCCGGCCGTGAGTACCAGCTGACCCTGCGTTACCGCTCCGCCAACTGAGCCCAAGGGGTTCGATGGTGAAGCAATGCCCCGGTGTGATCGCCGGGGCATTTTTTTGGGCGAATGTTTGTAGAGCGGAGCCAGGCTTCGTTGCGGCTTCATCGGGAATGGCGCTTGCCGAGCATGGCTGCGCACTACGGTTTTTATTTTTGAGAAGCCAGGCTTCGCCCTGCCCCTCTCCCCAACCCCTCTCCCGCAGGGGGAGAGGGGCTTCAAGCAAAGCTCCGACGGACCATGGCACTGCTCTGCGCCGGTTTGCACAGATAGCGGCATTCAAGCCCCTCTCCCCTTGCGGGAGAGGGGTTGGGGAGAGGGGTAGCAGGAACACTGATCCGCCACGCATGGCCCTGCTCACTCCTCGCAAGGCACCACCAGCGGCACGCCGCGTGTGGGATGTTCGATCACCTGCACCGGCTGCGCGTAAACCTGCGCGATGATTTCGCGGGTGAGTACCTGGCGTGGCGGCCCGTCGGCGGCGATGCGGCCTTCGCTCAGCATCACGATGCGGTCGGCGTAGGCCGAGGCGAGATTGAGGTCATGCAGTACCACCACCACGCAGCGGCCCTGCCGGGAAAGTTCGCGGGCACTGCGCAGGGTGCGTTCCTGATGGCGCAGGTCGAGCGCGGCAGTGGGTTCGTCCAGCAGCAGTACCGGCGTGCGCTGCACCAGCGCGCGAGCCAACGAGGTGCGGGCCGCTTCGCCGCCGGACAAGGTCTGCACGTCACGCCCGGCCAATGCGCTGACATCCACTTCGCGCAGTGCCTCGTCAATGAGGCGGGCGTCCTGCGCGGGATCGGCCGGATGCGGCAAGCGCCCCATCGCCACCACTTCGCGCACGCTGAAGGCAAAATGCACGGCGTGATCCTGCGCCATTACCGCACGCTGCAATGCCAGCTCGCGTACCGGCCATTCCGACAACACGCGACCGTGCAGCGATGCATCACCGTGATCCGGCACGATGTCACCGGCAAGCACAGCCAACAGCGTGGATTTGCCGGCACCGTTGGGGCCAACCAGCGCGGTAAGGCTGCCCGCCTGCAGATGCAGGCTGACATCGGCAAGCACGTGCCGGTTTCCGCGTCGCACGCTGGCATTGCGCAGCGCCAGCAAGGGCGTGCTCACGCCTGCCCCCTGCCACGCTTGCGCAGCACCAGCCACAGGAAGAACGGCGCGCCCAGCGCGGCGGAAAACAGCCCCAATGGAATTTCCGACGGTGGATCCAGCGTGCGCGCCGCAGTATCGGCCACCACGATCAGCAAGGCGCCGGTCACACCCGACAACGGCAGCAGCCAGCGGTGACCCGGGCCAGCCAGCATCCGCACCAGGTGCGGCACCACCAGCCCCACGAAGCTGACGCTGCCGGCGAAGGCCACCGCCGCGCCCACCAGCAACGCGCTGAAGGCCACCAGCAACAGCCGCGTGCGGGCAACATCCAGGCCAATGTGCCGCGCCTGGCGCTCGCCCAGTGCCAGCATGTCCAGCGCCGTGGCCAAGCGGTACAGCGCCAGCAGGCCGATGACGAATACCGGCGCGGCGGCGGCCACATCACGCCAGCTGGCCTGGGCCAGCGAGCCCATTTGCCAGAACACCAGCGACTGCAGTTCGCTCTCGCTGGCGATGTAGGTCAGAAAGCCCACGGCCGCCGAACACCCCGCGCCAATGGCGATGCCGACCAGCAACAAGGTGGCGGTGCCTTCGCCGCGCCCCGGCCGCGCCAACAGATAGATCAAGGTGGTGGCCGCTGCACCCCCGGCAAACGCCGCCAACGGAATCAGCCACACCCCGAGCGCTCCGGCGCCGAGCACGATGGCGGCGACCGCACCCAACGCTGCGCCCTGGCTGACGCCAACAATGCCCGGGTCCGCCAGCGGGTTGCCAAACAGACCCTGCAAGGCAACACCGGCCATCGCCAGCGATGCGCCCACCAGCGCACCGAGCAGCGCGCGCGGAATACGCAGCTGCCAGACCACGCCCATGTCGCGCGCGCCCACGGCCTGCGGGTCGGCCAAACCAAACTTTGCCGCGATGGCCTGCAGCACATCGGCCGGCGGCAGCTTCAACGGCCCGGTGCCAAACGACAACAGCACCGCGCCCAGCAACATCGCCAGCAACATCCACAACAACAGCGCGCCGCTGGGCCGCCGCACCTGCCCGGACATCATCCGCGTGACAGTTCCGCCAAGGCCTGTGCCAATGCCAGCGCACCGGCACCGGAGCCCACGCTGGTGGACTTCAGTTCGACATCGGGCATCACCCAGACGCGATTGGCAGCACCGGCCGGCGTGTGCTTGAGCGTCGGGTAGGCCTTCCACAAACCGGCCTCGCCACCGAACAGGCGCAGGTCGTTGTCCGTCACCACAATCACCTCCGGTGCCGCGGCGACAACGCCCTCGTTGCTGAGCTGCGAGTAGTTGGCCACGCCGGCTTCCTCGCCGATGTTGATGCCGCCGGCAATGGTGATCAGCTGATTGGCGGCGCTGTCGGCACCGGCAACCGTCGGCAAGCCCCCCGCGCCACTGGCCGACACTGCGATCACCCGCGGCCGCTTCGCATTGCCGGCGGCAATGGCCGCTGCCTGCTCAAGCTGCGCCTGTACCTTGCCGGCCAGCTCCCGGCCCTGCTCTGGCAAGCCGAGTGCATCAGCCACCTTGCGCACCTTGTCGGCCGGTGGCTGCAGGTCATCAATCACCACGGCGGCATGGTCGGTCGCCCGCAGGCGCCCGGCCAGTACCGCATGACGGCGCAGGCTGTTGCCGAGGAACACGCTGCCGCCCAGGCTCAACACGCCTTCCACGCCGGTGGTGCGGTTGAACAGGAAGTGCTTCTCCGCTGCGAGGCCGGCCGCCGTCGCCGAACGTTCCGGCGCAGCGTAGACGTTGGTGCCCAGGCCCAATGCTTCGATCACCGCGATCACATCATCGCCACCGGCAACGATGCGGCTGATGTCACTGACCTCGACCTCCACGCCATCATCCGATTGCACCCTGGCCGGCAGTTGCGGCGCAGCGGCAGCAACCTGCGGCACGTCCTGGCCGGCGACGCGCTTCCAGCCCTGTGGCAGGGTTTCCGCGTCGGCGCTGGCTGCCGCATCGGCAGGGGTGGCCACGGAGGCTTCCGGCGACACCGGGGGACGTTCACAACCGGCGATCAGCATGGTCAACAGCATGCCAAGGGCCGTCGGCCATGCAGTGGTGATTTTCATCTTCACTTCCTCGACTGTTCCATTGGACTACTCGTTCAATCCGCGCCAGCCAAAGCTTGATGCCGGCGCGGCACGCAGCGGCGCCGGGGCGATGCGTCAGCGGCGCGGTTCGCCACTGTGGTCACGCACGCCGCTGATCGCATGCAGCGCACGCAGCAACGAAGCACGAAACATCGGCCCATGGCCCAGCCCTTCAAACGCGTGGTACTCGACATCCAGACCGGGCACCTGACGCAGGCGCACGGATAACTGCTCCGCAGCATCGGAAGGTGCGCCGGAAACCCGCATGAGGTGCGCCAGCACGCGTGGGTTGCTCATGTCGCGGTTGCGGGTGTCGCGCTCACGCTCACCCCCACCGAGCATCAACAGCACACGCGCCCGCTGGCCGGCGTTGTTGCCGATGAACTGCTGTTCCGGCTCGCCAAGCATCACCCCCTGCTTCCACCACAACGATGGGCTGGCCGGCACATACGTCTGGAATGCGCCCGTGCGCATGTACAGCGCATGCAGAACGAACAGGCCGCCCAGCGAATGCCCCCACAGCGCCTGTCGCTCCGGATCCATCGCCACGCGTTGCATCAGCTGCGGGCGGATGCGCCGCTCCAGCACCTCAAGGAACGCATCGGCGCCGCCGCCCACCGCCGGCGCACCGTCTTCCGGCGAATCGGGCGCGGGGGTGTAGTCGCGGGTTCGCGCCGGCGAATCAATGCGCAGCGCGTTGTCGTAGCCGACGAAGACCAGCACGGTCGGCTGTACCTGTGCCAGTTCCTCCAGCAATGGCGCGTCGAACTCCATCAACGCGCCGTTGCCGTCCAGCATCCACAATGCCGGGAAACCCGCTGCCGGCGCAGGGCCGGCAGGAATACCCAGGTTGACCCGCCACGCCCGCTGCCCGTCCTCACTGCGCAGCACGAAACGCTCGAAGCGGTAATGCGGCGAGCCCGTATCGGCCACGGTCTGGCCGATCAACTGCGCCGGGTTGCGCTGCTGTGCCGCTGCCATCGGTGCGAACACACCGATCAGCAGCAGCGACAACACCACCAGCAGGGAAGAAACACCAAAGCGTGCGTGCCGGTTCATCACAGGGCCTGGATCAGAAGCCAACCGTCAGGTTCACCCAGTAACTGCGGCCGGGCTCGTTGTAGGTGGCCGCACCGGCCCCGCTCGCGCTGGTGCTGGTGGTGCCTTCGCGGAACAGGCGCTTGTCGAACAGGTTGTTGACGCCACCGCCCACACGCACCTTCGGGGTGATGCGGTACTGCCCGCCCAGGCTCCACAGGTCATAGGCCGCGCGCGTATCCGGCGGCAGCACTGCGCCAGTGGTGCTTGAGCGCGTGGCCGACTCCTGCTTGCCGTAGAACGTGCCGGTCAGCATGAACGACAGCTGCGCGTTCACCTGCCAATCCAGGAAGGTGTTGATGGTGTATTCGGGAATGATCGACAGCGGCTGGTCGGTGGTCTTGTCCACGTTCTCGATCATCCAGGTGACGTTGGTGTTCCACGACAGCACCTCACCCGCACCCACCAGCGGCACCTTCAGGTTGCCTTCCACGCCACGGATGATGGCTTCAGGCGCGTTGGTCCACTGGAACACCTGGCCCTTGGTGTCGTTGGTCACGCCAATGCGTTCCTGGCCAGCGACGATCTTGTCCTTGTAGTCGTTGTGGAAGTAGGTAACCGAGGCGTGCCAACCATTGTCCGGCGCCCACTCGATGCCGATTTCCTTGTTGATGCTGGTTTCCGGGTCGAGGTTGGCGTTGCCCATCACATAGCAGCCCGAGCCCATGTTCGGGCTCAGCACCGGGCAGCCGTTGCCGCGCGTGTAGTACAGGTAGTCCGGGTTGGCCTGGTACAGGTTCGGCGCCTTGAAGGCACGCGCGACGCCGCCCTTGATCGCCCAATCCTGGGCCAGCTTGAACTGCACGTTGAGGCTGGGGCTGACGTTGTTGCCGAACTGCGAGTGATGGTCGAAGCGCACGCCCGGCGTCACCGTCCAGCGGTCACCGATGTACAGGTTGTCTTCGATGAACACCGCCGCGAACTGCTGGTCGGTCTTGCCGGTGCGGCTGCCGGTGTAACCCGGGATGCCACCGCCGCTGCTGGAACCCTGGGTGACCGAGTACGGGTCATCCAGCTTCAGGTCGCGGTATTCGAAGCCAACCGTGGCGACCTGCTCGATGCCACCCCAGTTCAACGGCACGTTGATTTCACCGTCCACGCGCGTGGAGGTCAGCTCGGAGGTGGAGAACGTGGCGCCTTCGGTGATCGAGCCTTCCGGGCCACCGGCCAGGCCTTCGTTCAAGCGGGTGTTGTCGGTGTCGTCATAGGCCGCGGTAATGCGCGAGGTGCCCCAGTCGTAGCTGCCACGGTGGGTCAGGCCAAAGGAGCGGCGCAGCATCACGTTGGTCTCGGCGCCATACAACGCATTCAAACGCTCGAAGCCGTCGCCGCTGACGCCGCGCTCGCCCGAGTAGATGTTGCCCTGGCGGCTGACGCTGGCATCCAGCTCCAGCACATGGTTGTCATTGATGTCATAACGCAGCAGGCCGCTGATGTCGCGGTTGCGCACGCCTTCGCGGCCGGCCGGCGGGGTCACGCCGGTGGCGAACTCCTCGTTGAGCGACAGCGCGTCCGGCTCGGTCTTGTTGACGTTGCCGAACAGGCGGAACGAGAGCTGCTCGCTCAACGGGCCGGAGAGCTGGAAGCCAACGCGTTCGCTGTCGCCTTCGGTACTGTGCTCGGCCTGGCTGCCGTACAGCGTCAGCGAGCCGGTGATATCGCCGGTCGGCTTCTTGGTGATGATGTTGACCACGCCGCCGGACGCGCCGGAGCCATAGCGCGCTGCCGCCGGGCCACGCAGCACTTCGATGCGTTCCACCGCTTCGGCCGGCACCCAGTTGCTGTCGCCGCGGCTGTTGCGCTCGCCGCTGCGGCCCATGCGCACCGAATCACGCGAACTCACCGGGCGGCCATCGATCAGGATCAAGGTGTTTTCCGGGCCCATGCCACGGATGTCGATCTGACGGAAGTTGCCGTAGGAACCCGATGCCGTGTTGCCCGTCAGGTTGATGCCCGGCATGCGACGGATGACTTCGGACAGGTCGTTGGCCGGCGGCATGCGCTCCAGGTCCACCGAAGTGATGACCGACGTACCCAATGCCTGGCGCGCGATCTGCTCCGCGGTGACGTGCACGGTGTCGATATCGGTAGCGGCCGGCGCACCTTCCGCGGCGGCGGGGCCGGCAATCAGGGCGGACACTGCCAACGCGGCAGCCAGGGGACGACGACGGAACAACGGGGCACGCGCGGACAACCGCGACGAAGTACGGGACATGACAAAGCCTCTCGACAGTGGGGGGCGAGCCTCTGGCGAACGGCTTGAGGCACGGCAGTTACCGGGTGCAGCTGCCGGAAACAAACACCAGGCAGCTGCGGGACGGCCGTTACTTTAGCATTAAATGATAATGGTTATCACTAACTTTTAAGGCCGCCGGATCATCTGCATGGCCATATGCCATCACCATTGACGCAGCCCTGCGTCGTTGCGTCCTGCGCGGCACGGCGGATCACCGAACCCAGATCGCATGACCGACCTCAGAGGAACTGCAGCAACGCCGGCATGTCATCGATCACTGCAACCGCATCGGCGGTATCCAGATCCAGTTCCCGCGTGTAGCCGTAGCGCACCAGCACGATGGGCATGCCGGCCGCGTTGGCGGCATGCAGATCGGTTGCAGAGTCGCCCACCATCAGGCAGTCCGGCACCGCCGTATCCAGCAACTGCGCCACATGCTGCAGGGGTTCCGGCGCGGGCTTGCGCTGCGGCAGCGAATCGCCGCCGATGATGTGCGCGAAGAATCCATCGATGCCCAGGTGTTGCAACAACGGCGGCACCAGCGCCGCGGGCTTGTTGGTGCAGATGGCCATCGGCAGGCCGCGCGCCTGCAGACGGGCGAGCGTATCCGTCACGCCGTCGTACAACTGCGGGCTGCGCAGCAGGCATTCGTGGTAATGCCGCATGAAGCCAGGCATCACTTCGTCCAGCGTGTGATCGCTATTGGCATCACGCAATGCCGTGGTGACGAGCTTGCGCACGCCTTCGCCGATCCAACTGCGCACCGTGGCTTCGCTGACACGCGGCAGGGACAGATCCTCAAGCGTGCGATTCACCGCTTCGGCAATATCACCGGCGCTGTCCACCAGCGTGCCATCCAGATCGAAAACCACAGCCAACGTTGCCACGTGCGCGTACTCCACTACGGAAAGCGGTTGATTGTAGCGGCGGCGGGCGGAATGGCCTTTGTGTTATGCGACGCCTCCCCTCTCCCCAACCCCTCTCCCGCAAGGGGAGAGGGGCTTCAAAGCTGCAGTTGCAAGCATTGCTTCAACTTGCAGTGGCCTGAGCCCCTCTCCCCTTGCGGGAG
>NZ_JBRRDL010000014.1:0-94544 GCF_056759635.1 Stenotrophomonas sp. STEN056 | reverse complement strand
GGGGTGGCGGGGCGGTCGCGCGGCGCGCCCGTCCCTGCCCACCACCCCCCGCGCGCTCCGCCGCCCGCGCGGGGGCCGCTGCCCCGCCCCCCCCCCCCCCCCCCCCCCCCCCCCCCCCACTACAGGTCGGGGTTCAGCCGCGGCCCAGCACCAGCTCAATTACAAAGCGGCTGCCGAAGAAGGCCAGCAGCAGCAGGGCCATCGCGCTCAGGGTCCAATGCACGGCCTTGCTGCCGCGCCAGCCGTAACGGCGGCGGCCGATCAGCAAGGTGCCGAACACGATCCACGACAACACGCTGAGCACCGTCTTGTGCACCAGCTTCTGCGCCAAAAGGTCATCGACGAACAGCACGCCGGTGACCAAGGTCAACGTCAGCAGGCTGAAACCGACCGTGATGGTGCGGAACAACAGCGTTTCCAGATCGGACAACGGGGGCAGCGCACGCAGCCACGGGCGGAATTCGCGGCGACGCAGGGCGCGCTCCTGCAGCCACAGCATGATGGCCAGCAGCGCGGCGATGCTCAGCGTGGCGTAGGCCAGCAGTGCCAGCCAGGCGTGCGCGGCCAGGCGCCAGCCCAGCAGCTTGCTCGGCTCATGGCCATAGCCGTGGTACGCCAGCAGCAAAATGGCGGACATCGGGAACACCAGCACGCCCAGCGCGGCCATGCGCCCGCGCGCGCCCACCAGTGCGGTCAATATCGTCATTCCCAGCCCGACCAGCGACAGCGCGGCGAAGAAGTGCATGTCCGGGCCGCCGGCGGTCCGCAGCGCCACCATCAGGTGGTAGCCACCGTGCAACACCGCTGCGGCAATGGCAGGCAGCAGCCAGCTGCGCGGCGGGGGCGTGCGGTCGGCCGCCAGGCCGCGAACAAGCAGGGCCGTGGCCAGCAGGTAGAGGATCGCGGCAATGAGAACGATTGTCATCGGGTCAGTTTCGCACACGGGCCCGCTGCTGGCGATGCGATCCGACGGGGCGCATGGGCGCCCGCTATACTTGCCGCCTCTGTTTCCACGATTTCCGCAGGTTCCATCGCATGTTCGAGTCATTGACCCAGCGCCTTTCCGGCACCATCGAGCGCCTGCGTGGGCGCGGCCGCCTGACCGAGGAGAACATCCGCGAGGCCACCCGCGAAGTGCGCATCGCCCTGCTGGAGGCCGATGTGGCCCTGCCGGTGGTGCAGGCGCTGGTGGAGAAGATCAAGGTCCGCGCGGTCGGCCAGGAAGTGCTCAAGTCGCTGACCCCGGGCCAGGCGCTGATCAAGATCGTGCGCGACGAGCTGACCGCAGTGATGGGTTCGCAGGCTACCGACCTGAACCTCAACGTGCCGGCCCCGGCCATCATCCTGATGGCAGGCCTGCAGGGCGCCGGCAAGACCACCACGGTCGGCAAGCTGGCCAAGCACCTGAAGGAAAAGCGCAAGAAGAAGGTGATGGTGGTTTCGGCCGACGTCTATCGCCCGGCCGCCATCGAGCAGCTCAAGACGCTGGCCGACCAGGTTGGCGTGCTGTTCTTCCCGTCCGCGGCTGACCAGAAGCCGGTGGACATCGTCCGCGCGGCCATCGATGACGCGCGCAAGTCCTTTGCTGATGTGCTGCTGGTCGATACCGCCGGCCGCCTGGCCATTGACGAAGCGATGATGGCCGAGATCAAGGCCCTGCACGCGGCAGTCAACCCGGCCGAAACGCTGTTCGTGGTCGACTCGATGACCGGCCAGGATGCGGCCAACACCGCCAAGGCCTTCGGCGAGGCACTGCCGCTGACCGGCGTGGTGCTGACCAAGACCGATGGTGACGCCCGTGGCGGCGCCGCGCTGAGCGTGCGCTACATCACCGGCAAGCCGATCAAATTCACAGGTACCGGCGAAAAGGTTGACGGCCTGGACGTGTTCCACCCCGAGCGCGTGGCCAGCCGCATCCTGGATATGGGCGACGTGCTGTCGCTGGTGGAGCAGGTCGAGCAGCAGGTCGACAAGGACAAGGCACAGAAGCTGGCCGAGAAGGTCGCCAAGGGCAAGAAGTTCGACCTGAACGACATGCGCGACCAGTTGGAGCAGATGCAGAACATGGGCGGCATCGGCGGCCTGATGGACAAGCTGCCGGGCCTGGGGCAGATCCCCGAGCACCTCAAGCAGCAGGCGTCGCAAAGCAAGGAAGTGCCGCGCATGATCGCCATCATCAACTCGATGACCAAGAAGGAGCGCCGCAATCCGGGCCTGCTCAATGGTTCGCGTCGCGCCCGCATCGCCCGCGGCTCCGGCACCCAGCCGGCGGACGTCAACAAGCTGATGAAGCAGTACATGCAGATGGAAAAAATGATGGGCAAGCTGGCCGGTGGCGGCATGAAGGGCATGATGCGCAACATGAAGGGCATGCTCGGCGCCATGGGTGGCAAGGGTGGTTTGCCGTTCCGTTGATCAGGCAGTCGAACTAAAACAAAAGGAAGAGAAAATGCGCATGAAACAGGGAATTTGTCTGGCTGCACTGGTACTGGCACTCACCGCATGTGGTGATGACCGCTCGTTGTCGCAACGCACCGGCAGCGCCATCAGCGGCACGGCCACCGACTTCGTCGCAGGCCTGGGCGAGGGCGTGGACAAGCGCATGTCGCTGAAGCTGGACGTGGATCCGTCGCTCGCAAGCAACGGCATGACCGTGACCCTGGGCAAGAGCCGCGGCGTGGGCTCCAAGGACGCGTCGGTCTATGTGGTTGCCACCAAGCCGTACAAGGGCGCTTTCATGGCGCGTGCGCTGGATGAAGCGGGTACCGAAATCGGGCGCTCGCGGGTGGATGTGGATTTCGCCGCCGATGACGCCCAGTATGTGAACTTCACTTTCAACGAAGAGATGGACAGCCAGCTGGTGCGGTCCTACGCCCTCTCGCTTCGCTGAGCAGGGCCGGCACCGGCGGTAGATCCGCCGCCATGCACAACCCCGCCATTGCCTCCCGGTCCGGGGCGTTCTGCGAACGCTTCGGTGTCGAACTTCCGCTGCTGCTCGCGCCGATGGCCGGCGCCTGTCCGGTGCCGCTGTCGGCGGCAGTGGCCAACGCCGGCGGCATGGGCGCGATGGGCGCGGTGCTGTCCACGCCGGAAGATATCGGCCAATGGATGGAGGCGTTCGGCAAGCAGTCGCGGGGGCCGGCCCAGGTCAACCTGTGGGTGCCGGATCCGGCGCCCGCACGCGATGCCGCTGCCGAAGCCGCTACGCGCGATTTTCTCGGCCAATGGGGCCCGCCGGTCGCCGCAACTGCCGCCGAGGCAGGGCCGGCAGATTTTGATGCCCAGTTCGATGCATTGATCCAGGCCCGGCCAGCGGTGGCCTCGACCATCATGGGCGTGTTTTCTGCTGCACAGGTGCAGCGGCTGAAGGCTGCCGGCATTGCCTGGTTTGCCTGCGCAACCACCCTGGGAGAGGCGTTGCAGGCGCAGGCGGCCGGGGCGGATGCCGTGGTCGCGCAGGGCATGGAGGCCGGCGGTCATCGTGGCGCGTTCGACGCGGCGCAGGCCGAACTGCAGATGAGTGGGCTGTTCGCACTGTTGCCGCGTCTGGTGGACAACCTGCAGGTGCCGGTGATTGCCGCCGGCGGTATCGCCGATGGCCGTGGCGTCGCGGCGGCCCTGTTGCTGGGCGCCAGCGCCGTGCAGGTGGGGACGGCGTTCCTGGCGGCAGATGAATCCGATATTCCGCTGGCGTGGCAGCAGGCCTTGGCCGATGCCGAGCCGGAGGGCACGCGCACGACGCGCGCCTTCAGTGGCCGCCTGGGGCGGGCGTTGAATACCGCGTATGTGCATGCGGCGGCAACTGCCGATGCGCCGCCGCCACGGCCGTATCCAGTGCAGCGCGGGTTGACTACGGGGATGCGCAAACAGGCCAATGCCGATGGCCGGATTGATGCAATGCAGGCCTGGGCTGGGCAATCGGCGTGGATGGCGCGCGGCGCGCCGGCAGCCGACATCCTGCGGATGATGTGGGCGCAGGCAAGGGCGTTGCTGTGAGCCGCCTGTTCTGCAACGGACAGCCTGCTGACGCCAATGTGTTGGGCGCAGCGTTGGTCAACTACGGCCACTTCACCTCGTTGCAGGTGCGCAATGGCGCGGTGCAGGGATGGGCGTTGCATCAGCAGCGCTTGCAGCAAGCCACGCACGAGTTGTTTGATGCCAGGCTGGATGTCGCCCAACTTACTGTGTGGCTGAAGGATGCGCTGGCGCAGTGCGGTGCGCGCGATGCCTCGGTGCGGATTACCGTGTTTTCGCGTGCGTTCGATTTCCGCCAGCCACTGCGCGTTGTGCCGGTGGATGTGTTGATCGGCATTGCTGCGCCAGCCACGATCCCGACGACCGCACGCACGGTTGCGCCGCTGCGCTATCAGCGCGACTTGGCGCATATCAAACATGTCGGTACGTTCCCGTTGTTCCATCACCGGCGGCAGGCCATGCGCGAGGGGTTCGACGATGTGGTGTTCGTCGACGGTGCGGGCAACGTAAGTGAGGGCAGTACCTGGAATTTGGCGTTCTGGGATGGCGCGCAGGTGGTGTGGCCGCAGGCAGCGGCCTTGCGCGGCGTCACGGAGCAATTGCTGATTGCCGGGTTGGATCGGCTGGGGCAAGCGCAGGTGCGGCGTGCGCAGGGACTGGCGACGCTGGCAGGTTTTTCCGGAGCAGTTGCCTGCAATGCCAGCGGCATGTGGCCGTTGTCGCGGGTGGGTGATGTGCCGTTTGTGCAATCGGAACCGCTGTTGCAGCGGTTGCAGCGGGCGCTGGATGAGGAGCCTTGGTTGGTGATTTAGGGAGTAGCTGTTGCTGGATTACGGGCAACCTCTCCCCGGCCCCCTTGCCTGCTGCAAAGGGAGAGGGCAATAGCAACAGCTGCAGCAGCAGTTGAAGAGCTGAAGTCGAAGCGCAGCAGTTACGGCGCAGAAGCAAAGGCGGAGAAGCGCAGCAGTTTTGTCTGCAATTGCAGGCTCGGCCCCCTCCCTTTGTTGCAGGCAAGGGGAGGACGGGGAAGGGATGCTTTCAGCAGGAAGCCGAAGGCCCGGCAAGCCTCAGACCGGAATGGTCAGCCGTACCAAGCCATCAGCCTGTTCAGCTTGGGCCATAAGGGCGGGGTTGGAATGGACGGTAGGCGCCGCTATAATCGCCGGCTTACCGCGCCATCCTGGCGACTGGGCAACATAGGAAAACACCACCATGGTCAAGATTCGACTGACCCGCGGCGGCGCCAAGAAGCGTCCGTTCTACCACATCATCGTGACCGACGTCCGTAGCGCCCGTGACGGCCGCAACATCGAGCGCGTCGGCTACTACAACCCGGTCGCCCAGGGCGCCGAGCAGCGCGTGGTGCTGGATATCGCCGCTGTCGACAAGTGGGTTGCCAACGGCGCCCAGCTGACCGACAAGGTTCGCAACCTGTACAAGGAAGCGACCAAGGCCCAGGCCGCTGCGGCCTGATCCTGACGGGCCCCGCGAAAGCGCGGGCCGCCGGGTTACGCCCTGGAGTAAAATTCCGCGCGCCGGGTCCAGCTGGGCCCGGTTGGCGGGGGGTCTGGGGTGGGCGGCGCCCGCCACCCCCCCGCCGGGCGGGCGGGCCCTCGCCGCGCCGGGGCCCCCCCCCGCGCCCCCCGACTGTTTACGACATGAAGAAAGATTCCGAGCGCCGGATCCTGCTGGGCAGGGTTGCCGGCGCTTTTGGTGTGCGCGGCGAACTCAAGCTCGAGTCCTGGACCGAGCCGCGTTCAGCCATATTCAAATACCAGCCGTGGATTCTGCGGACTCCCGCAGGCCAGGAGTCCGAGTTGTCGGGTGTGCGTGGCCGTGATTCGGGCAAGCACCTGGTAGCGGTGTTTCCCGGCGTGACCGACCGTGATGTGGTCGAGTCCATGCGCGGTACCGAAATCTACATCCCCCGCAGCGCACTGCCGCCGCCCAAGCCCGACGAGTATTACTGGGTCGATCTTGAAGGCCTGGACGTGCAGACCGTTGAAGGCGTGAAGCTGGGCCAGGCTTCGCACCTGTTCAGCACGGGCTCCAACGATGTGCTGGTGGTGCGTGGTGATCGCGAGCGCATGGTGCCGTTCGTGATGGACGATTTCGTCAAATCGGTGGATTTCCAGGCCAACCTGATCGTGGTCGACTGGGATCCGGAGTTCTGAGCGACAGCCGGGAACAGGGAGTCGGGAACAGGGAATCGCAAAGGCGAATCCGCTCGATGCCCAGGCCGGCTGCTTGAATCCCGCCTGCCGGCCACTCAGCTGGCACCGGACAACCCCTGTTTTCACGAATCTCCAATCCCGGCTCCTGAATCCCAGCTCCAATGCGTATCGACGTCATCAGCTTGTTTCCTGAATTCCTCGCCCAGTCCGCTGCGCTGGGCGTGGTGGGGCGCGCGCAGGAGCGTGGCCTGCTGGAGCTGCATGGCTGGAATCCGCGCGATTTTGCCGAGGGCAACTACCGGCGGGTGGATGACCGGCCGTTCGGCGGTGGCCCGGGCATGGTGATGCTGATCGAACCGTTGCGCGCCGCCCTGGCCGCTGCGCGTGCATCGGATCCGCAGCCGGCGCCGTTGATCTATCTCAGCCCGCAGGGGCGGCCGTTGACCCAGGCCAAGGTCCGGGAACTGGCGGCACTGCCGCGGATGATCCTGCTGTGCGGGCGTTATGAAGGCGTGGACGAGCGCTTTCTGGCGGCCGAAGTGGACGAGGAGATTTCCCTGGGGGATTACGTGCTGTCCGGTGGCGAACTGGGCGCGGCGGTGATCATCGATGCTGTGACCCGCTTGCAGGAGGGGGCGCTGAACGATGCTGAATCGGCGGTTCAGGACAGTTTCGAGGGAGATGGCCTGCTGGACTGCCCGCACTACAGCCAGCCGTCCAGCCACGCGTTGGGGGATGTGCCGGACGTGCTGCGCTCGGGCAACCACGCCGCCATCGCGCGCTGGCGCAGGCAGCAATCCTTGCTGCGTACCGCTTTGCGACGGCCGGACCTGCTGGACGAGGCCGGGCTGGGAAAGGCCGACCGCAAGCTGCTGGCCGAGGCCCGCCAGGCCCTTGCGGAGACAGATCAAGAGCCTACTGGCGCCAAGGGCGATTCCTAGGTTAGAATTGCGAGTTCCCGTCGGCGTCTTGTGGCTGGCGTTGGAAACAAAACAACAAACGTGCAGCGCAATCCGGTGACTGCATAAGACCCCGCTGTCGAATGACACGCCCACCCGAACAATCGGTGTAATCCAATGAGCAAGCTGAACAAGTCCATCGTCGCGGAGTTTGAATCCGCCCAGGTCACCCGCGAACTGCCGAAGTTCAGCCAGGGCGACATCGTCGTGGTGAATGTGAAGGTGAAGGAAGGCAACCGCGAGCGCGTGCAGGCCTACGAAGGCGTCGTGATCGGCACCAAGAATGCCGGCCTGAACTCCGCTTTCACCGTGCGCAAGATCTCGCACGGCTACGGCGTGGAGCGCGTCTTCCAGACCCACAGCGCCGTGATCGACTCGGTTGAAGTGAAGCGCCGCGGCAAGGTTCGCGCCGGTAAGCTGTACTACCTGCGTGGCCTGGAAGGCAAGGCTGCTCGCATCAAGGAAGATCTGGCCGCTGCCCAGCAGGCCAAGGTTGCTCGTCTGGCCGCCAAGGCCGCTGCAGCTGCTGCCGCCGCCGAGTAATCCCGCTGACAGGCGCTTGCGCCTGTTTGCAAAGAACGGCCGCCTTGGGGCGGCCGTTTGCGTTTGGGGATCGGGAGCTTTAGAAGCGTAGAAGAGCAGAAGCCCCCTCATCCGCCCTCCGGGCACCTTCTCCCGCAGGCGGGAGAAGGGACAGCAGGTTCTCTGCTGGCTGAGCCTTGCTTGCGAAGAGCGCAAGCCGGAGCACAGGCAATACATCGGCACACAGCAATGCCAGCAGTCCCTTCTCCCGTTTGCGGGAGAAGGGATGGCCAGGTTTTCTGCTGACTGAGCTTTAGTTGCGAAGAGCGGATGCCGGAGCACAAGCAATATATCGGCATATAGCAATGCCAGCCGTCCCTTCTCCCGCAAGCGGGAGAAGGTGCCCGGAGGGCGGATGAGGGGGCTCTTGATTCTGGCCCCTACGCCGCACTCAGCGGAAATGCGCTTCGATCTGTTCCAGCGTCTTGCCCTTGGTTTCGGGCATCCAGAAGGCGGCGACCAGGAAGAACACGAAGGTGCAGCCGGCCCAGAACAGGAACATGCTGGCGTAGCCGTAGTGGCCGACCGTCGGCAGGAACACTGCGGCGATGGTGGTGGAGACGAACTGGTTGATCAGCAGGGCGATGCTCATGCCGTTGGAGCGGATGCGGTTGGGCATCAGCTCGGACAGTGCCAGCCATACGCAGACGCCAGGGCCCACCGCGAAAAACGCAACGAACACCAGGATGCAGGCCGCCACCATCCAGCCGTGCGTCGGTGTGGGCACCGGGCCGATCCAGGCCTGCTCGATCTTCAAGGGCGCGTTCGCGGCCACGCTCGGGTCGGGGAAGGGATTCAGGTGCAGGCGGCGGAAGAAGCTGCCGATGACGCTGTCCGCGCGCACGGTGGCGTCGCGTTGAATGTTGACCTGGTGATCGCTGGCATTGTCGCTGCGCAGGGAGCGCACGTCGCTGAAACCACCGTAGGAGTAGGACAGCGTCAGCTGCAGCGGCTGTTGACCGTGCATGCGCGCGCCGGCCAGTTGCTGCCATTGCGCGGCGTCCAGGTCCAGTTGCAGGCGGTCATCGAGCACCGCCTGCTGCAGCAGCGGCTGTACATCCGCGCGGCCCTGTTCGGCCTTGAAGAACAGCATGGCCGAGGCAAGCAACGCCAGGCAGATGCCACCGCTGCCGAGCATCAACAGGAACTTGCGGCCCTTGCGGTCCACCAGCAGCAGTGCGGCCACGGTCATCACCGCATTGAGCAGTTTGATGGCGACGTCGGCACTGTTGGCGGCCGAGCCGGGCAGGCCGGCTTGATTGAGGATGTTGACCGCGTAAGCCAGGATCGAATTGATGCCGGTGGCCTGGGTGAAGGCCAGGATCAGGCAGGCCAGCAGGAACGGCACCACGTAGCGACGACTGAGCAGGCGGTCGCGCTTGCCGTCGGCCTGGGCGACAGCCGGCGCCTGGATCTGCTGCAGGGTGCTTTCCACCTGTGCGGCCGGCAAGGTGCGTTGCAGGCTCTGCCGTGCGGCGTCGATGCGGCCGCGCTGTACCAGCCAGCGCGGTGATTCGGACAGCCACAGCACGCCAACGCAGAACACCACGCCCGGCAGCAGGCAGCTCCAGAAAATGGTGCGCCACGCGTGATCCTTGACCGCGAACAGCTCCTGCGCCTGTTGCACCAGCGGCATGTTGCGCACGGTTTCGGCGGCGGCATCTACTGCATGGGCATGGTAGAGACCGATCAGCGCCGCCAGCACCAGGCCGATGGTGAGCAGCAGCTGGAACATTGCCGCGCCACGCCCGCGACGTTCCGGTGCCAGCACTTCGGCCAGGTACAGCGGCACCACCACGCCGATCAGGCCGCCGCTGATGCCCTGCAACAGGCGACCAAGCAGCAGCGGTGTGTAGCCGGATGCCAGCGCCATGACCGGGATGCTGGCGGTGAACAGCACGCCGGCCAGCAGCATCGCGCCGCGCCGGCCGATGAGGTCGGCGATCAGCCCGGCGAACAACGAGGATAACACGCTGCCCAGCAACACTGCCGCGACCACGAAGCCGAGTTGCTGGCTGCTCAACTGCCAGGCATGGCTGGCGGTGGCTTCCAGATAGGGCAGGGCGCCGGCAATGATGCCGATGTCGATGCCGTACAGCAGGCCGCCGAGGCCGGCGATGAAAAGGAGATAGCGCACTGGCCAACGCGGCGCGGCGTCGCTGGCGGGCACGGGAAAAGTGGTGTCGGTCATCGGCGCGTTCCTGGGGCAGGGTTGTGTAGTGCCGAGCCATGCTCGGCAGGGACGTTGTCGATAAAGGCCAATGCCGAGCATGGCTCGGCACTACAGGTGATGCGTTTTGGGATTGCCGGGTAGGTCAATGCCGAGCATGGCTCGGCACTACAGGTGATGCGTTTTGGGATTGCTGGGTAGGCCAATGCCGAGCATGGCTCGGCACTACAGGTGATGCGTTTTGGAATTGCCGGGTAGGCCAATGCCGAGCATGGCCCGGTACTACAGGGAATCAGTGCAGATCGACCGAATGGCCGTTGATCCACACCTGCTGCAACTGCAACTGCGGGTCCAGCACCACCATGTCCGCGCGCAGGCCGGGCGCGATGCGGCCACGGTCTTCCAGGCCCAGGTAGTCGGCTTGAATGGTGGAAACACGTTGCGATGCGTCGGCCAGTTCCAGGCCGACATCAACCAGATTGCGCAGTGCTTGATCCATGGTCAGTGCGCTGCCGGCGAGCGAACCGCTGGCAAGCCGCACGCAGCCCAGGCATTTGTGCACGCGCTGCTCGCCCAGGGCGTATTCGCCGTCGGGCATGCCGGTGGCGGCGGTGGCATCGGTGACGGCATACAGGCGCGGAATGGCGCGCACGGCCATGCGGATCACGCCCGGGTGCACATGCTGCAGGTCGGGAATGAGTTCGGCGTACTGCGCGTGTGCCAATGCGGCAGCGGCGATGCCGGGTGTGCGGTGATCAACGCCGGTCATGCCGTTGAACAGATGAGTGAAGCCGGTGGCGCCGGCCTGCAGGGCGGCCACGCCGTCTTCGTAGGTGCCGGCGCTGTGGCCGACCTGCACGCGGATGCCCATCGCCGCGAGGGCGGGAATCAACGCGGCATGCTGGCCGATTTCCGGGGCGATGGTCAGCACCTTGATCGGTGCCAGTGCGTGCAGGTGCTGCACGGACTCCAACGTGGCTTCCAACGTGCGCGGCGGCTGTGCGCCGAGCCGCTGCGGGCTGATGAACGGGCCTTCCAGATGTACGCCGATGATCTGCGCAGCGTCCGCATCCGGTGTGGCGATCACCTGGGCCAAACCGTGCAATGCGTGTTCGATTTCCTCGAACGCGGCGGTCATGGTGGTGCCGAGCAGGGTGGTGGTGCCGTGGCGGGCGTGGGTGCGGGCGATGGTGCGGGCGACATCGCCGCCCTGCATCAGATCGACACCGGCGCCGCCATGGACGTGCAGGTCGATGAAGCCGGGCAGGATCACCGGCAGCTGCGTGGCATCGCCGGCGTGGTCTCCCACGTCAAGCGACAGAATCTGTTGTTGGTCGAAGTGAACGTGGCCGCGGCGCCAGCCCAACGGAGTGAGGATGCGGCCGTGCAGGGTGCGGGTGTCGGTCATGGCGGGGAGGGCTCGGCGATGATCACCTCGATCCCCTGCTGCTGCAGGCCCTCGCGGGTGGCACTGTCGATGCCCGGGTCGGTGATGATGGCCTGGATCTGGTCCAGGCGGGCGATGCGGTGCAGGCTGACCCGGCCGAACTTGGACGCGTCGGTCAGCACCACGATGCGGCGGGCGCGCTCGACCATGCGGTGGTTGAGGCGGGCTTCGTTCTCGTCGTGGGTGGTGAGGCCGAACTGCAGGTCCAGCCCGTCCACGCCAAGGAACAAGGTGTCGAAACTGTAGGAAGTGAGGCTGGATTCGGCCTGGTTGCCCTGCAGCGACAGCGACTGCTTGCGCAGCAGGCCGCCGGTGAGCAGCACGTTCACGCCCGGTGCGTTGGCCAGTTCCCAGGCGATGTTCAGGCCGTTGGTCATCACCGTGACGTCGCGGTGCCCGTGCAGATGCCGGGCCAGGGTCATGGTGGTGGAGCCGGAGTCGATGATGATGTTGTCACCGGCGTGCACCTGCAGGGCAGCGCGCATGCCGATGGACTCCTTCAACGACAGGTTCAGTGCATCCTTTTCATGGATGTCTTGCTCCAGTGGCGGCATCCGCACCAGGGTCGCGCCGCCGTGGGTGCGGGTGGCCAGGCCCTGGACTTCGATCTGCCCCAGGTCGGTGCGGATGGTCACCGCCGACACGCCGAACCGCTCGACCAGATCCGATACCTGCACCGTGCCCTGGTCGATCAGGAGTTGCAGGATCTGCTGGCGGCGGGAGCGTGTGTTGCGCATGAGCATCTCTTCCTTGTGGAGTGAAAGGGGAGAGATTACCCGTTCGCAAGAACTGAAGCTTGAGAGCTTTCGGTTTGCTTGCGAGTACCGGCCAGGTTGGCGCTGCAGGCGCGGGCGTACTCGCCCAGGCACAGGCCGATGTGGTGCTGTATCAGCGCCGAGGGCGTGTTGGCCAACTGCCCGGCACGCACCGCGCGGAACTGCTCGGGCAGGTACTGGCTGAGCAGTACCAGCGGCGGCGCATGCTGTTCAAGATTGGCGAACAGCGTCTGCACCGCCTGCAGCAGCGCCGGCTCACCCCAGTAGTAGCGGCAGCGGTCGCTGAAGGCATAGGCGCGCAGCAGGCGCAGGCTGGCCGCGTCGCCGTGGTAATGCGCCTGCCAGTACTTCGGCTGCGCGGTCATCACCTGTTCCAGTACCTGCGGCAGCTGCGAGCACTGCGCGGCGGGCAGCAGCTCGGCTTCGATGGCGGCCAGCGCGAACAGCGCTTCGCGGTAGGCAAACGTCGCCGCCGGGCCGACCTTGAGGATGGCGAAGTGGTCGCGCACCAGCGCATGCAGGCCGGTTTCGCGCTGGTAGTCGGTGGAGTGCGCCTCGAACACGATGCGCGGCTGCTGTTCCAGGAAATCGGCCAGCGTGGCGGCGGCGGCAGCATCGTAGTCGTGCACGCTGCTGTGGTCGAAATCCACGCCAGGCTGCACCACCATGGCAATCACGCGCTGCCAGGCATCGCGCAGTTCCGGCGTATCGAACGCCTGCTGATGGATGGCCAGCGTCTGCGCGGCCGCCGCCGGCGTGGTGACGGCCAGGCCCGCGTCGAGCGAGGCTTCGCCACCGGGGATGGGGACTTCGGTGCCGATCACGTACAGCGGCATGGGAAGCGTGTGGGCAGCGGCGGTGCGCTCGGCGATGATCGCCAGCTCGGCCGAGCGTGCGGCGACGACGGCGTCGGGCAGCGGCGTGGGGTCGTCGGCGCAGGACATGCTGCAGTCCAGATGGATCTTGTTGAAGCCGGCTGCGACATAGGCTTCGATCAGCACGCGTGCATTGGCCATCGCTTCGGCGGCCGGCATCTTCTGCCAGGCGTTGGGGCCGAGATGGTCGCCGCCGAGAAACAGCTGTTCGTGCGGGAAGCCTTCTTCATCGGCCAGCGCCTGCACATAGTCGCGGTACTGCGGCGGGGTCATGCCGGTGTAACCGCCAAACTGGTCCACCTGGTTGGACGTGGCCTCGACCAGCAGCACCGTGCCGTAGCGCGTGGCCACCTGCATGGCGGCGCGCAGCACCTGCTCATTGCTGCAGCAGACGCTGTACAGGCCGACATTCTGGCCCTGGCGGTGGGCGGTGAGCAGGGATTGCAGCGAGGACATGACGAACTCCCGGGTGTCAGGAAAGATTTGGTTGGCAGGCGAGCAGGGCGGCACCACGTGCGCCACCGGCATCGCCAAAACGTGGCGGCACGATGGGCGGTACTTCCACGCCTGCAAAAAGATGGGCAGCGATGGCCGCCGGCAGTTGCTGGTACAGCGGCGCGTACTGCGACAGGCCACCGCCGAGCACGATCACATGCGGGTCCAGGGCCAGGATCAGCGCGGCGAAACTGTGGCCGAGCAGATCGCGGTGGATATCCAGCGCCTGTCGCGCGCGCGCATCACCGGCATCGGCCAGGGTGATGACATCACTGGCATTGCGGGCGTTGCCGCCGAGGTGGCGTTCGATCATGGCCACGCCGCTGCCGGAGACGTAACGCTCCACGCAGCCGCGCAGGCCGCAGCCGCAATCGAGCAGTGGCAGGCCGTGGCGCTGCAGCAGATTGGCCGGCACGCTCCAGTGGCCCCATTCGCCGGCCAGGCCGTTGAAGCCGCTGATCAAACGGCCCTGCACGCAGTAACCGCCGCCGGCGCCGGTGCCGAGAATGGCGCCGAACATGCTGGCGTAGCCATCGGCCGCGCCGCCGTGCGCTTCAGACAGGGCAAAGCACTGCAGGTCGTTGCCGAAACGCAGTGGACGCTGCAGGCGTGCCTGCAGGTCCTGCGCCACACATTGGCCGGTGAGCGCAGGCACGTTGGCACTGAGTTGGCGACCAGTGCGGCGGTCACGCACGCCGGGCAGGGCGATGCCGATGGCGGCAGCGGCCGAGCCGCGTTCGGCATCGGCGCTTTCCACCAGGGTCATCACCGCCTGCAGGAAGGCGTCGTAGCTGCCCTGCGGCGTTGCGATGCGCTTGCGCCACGTCACCTCATTTGCTGCATCGCAGGCCACCAGCTCAATCTTGGTGCCGCCGATGTCGATGCCATAACAGGCGTGTGGCGTGGGCTCAGTCATGGTGGATGGTCACGCCCTTGACGACGCGGTTGACGGTGCCGTCCGGGAACGGGTTGTCCGGGGTCAGGCCCAGCGAGGCCGACCGCTGCAGTGCATACAACTGCGCGAACGGCAGCCATACCGGCGCAAGCCAGCTGTCGGCGATGGCCGGCACCGGCAACGTGTAATCGTCATCGGCGCCGATGTCCGATTGCGGGCCGATCGACAACACCTTGCCGGCCACGCCATCGCTGCGCAGTTCTTCCAGCAGGTCCTGTTCGTAGCGGCGCGCCAGCGGCTGCACGCTGCGGAACACGATGACCAGGGTCTGGCTGTTGAGCGTGGACTTGGGCCCGTGACGGAAACCCAGCGGGGTGTTGGCGATGGCCAGTACGCGCCCGGCGGTGAGTTCCAGCACCTTCAAGGCGGCTTCGCGCGCCAGCGCTTCATGCGGGCCGCTGCCCAGGTAGATCACCCGGCTGAAAGGCTCGCGCGCCAGCGCGGCGACGGCGGCATCCCATTGCGCGATGCCGGTGCGTGCCAACGCGGCCACCTGTTGCAGGCGGGCAATGCGTTCATCCCAGGGCGAGCGGTCGAACATGCTCAATGCCGCCAGCAACATGCAGGTGAGGCTGCTGGTCATGGCAAAGGCGCGGTCGCAGCTGGCCGGTGGCATCAGCAGGGTGCAGGTGTCGTCGCGGCCGGCGCCACGGCGCGCAAGCTCGCCGTCGGCATTGCAGGTGATGTCGAGGAAACGGGCGTCGTCCACATCGGCGCGCACGCGCTCCACCGCGGCCACGCTTTCCGGGCTGGAACCGCTGCGGCCAAACGACACCAGCAGGGTCGGGCGGTCGCGTTGCAGGTACAGCGCCGGATGCGTGAGCAGGCTGGTGGTGTGCACCACGCGCACCTCGGCCGGCCACTGCGCATTGATGGCGTCGGCCACCATCTCGGCGATGAAACCGGAACTGCCGGCGCCGGTGAACAACACGCGTTGGCGCGGGTCGTTCAGGCGCTCGCCAAGGAACGCCTGCAGGCGCGCGCTGTCATTGGCGAGATTGGCCGCCAGGGTTTCCCAGAGCTGCGGCTGCTGGGCGATTTCGGTAGCGGTGTCGGTGCCGCCCAGCTGCTGCCAGGTGGACAGATCGGAAAGCAGGGTGAGGTCCATTCTTGATTCCTGTTGTGCCCGCAAACCATCTTCGTTTTCTTTCGAAATGTCAAATAGCGAAAGCAAAAGAAAAGAAAATAACGCCGCTCACTTTCGTGGTGCGCACCCGGTCACGAACGAAAGGTTTCCCGTAAAACCCTTTCGTTGCAAGTGAATAGGCGTATCAAGGGTCAATGGAAAGTGGTGCTATGCAGCATCTTTCGATTGGAAGAAATCCAACTTACTTTTTGCTTTCATTTTGTTGACATCTTTCGATTTGCTGCCCTAGAGTCGGCCGCAACTGAAATCGAAACGTTCGATGAACGGGCTGGGAGACAAGGTGCATCACCGCAATCGTCGTTCGCCGCTGCTGCTGGCCCTGCTTTCCGCGTTGCTGTTGCCGGCCTTGTCGGCACAGGCCGAGCCGGTGGGCAATCTGCGTTCGGTCACCGCCAGCGAGGCGCGCGATGGCGTGCGTGGTTGGGAGCTGCTCACCGATGCCGGCACCACGCTGCGCATCGACGTGCTGGCCAACGACATCGTGCATGTGCAGGCCGGCCGCAAGGGCAAGCTCAGTGGTCCCGGCAACAAGGCCACGCCGATCGTGCTGCCGCAGCCGCTGCAGCCGGTACAGGCGCAACTGGAAGAAGACGCCACGGAAATCCGCGTGCGCACGCCGTCGCTGGTGCTGCATGTGCAACGGCAGCCACTGCAGCTGCGGCTGGAGCGCTTGGATGGCGAGCGCAGCGTGCCGATGTGGCAGGAACTGCAGCCGCTGGACCTGGCCGCCGAACAAAGCGTGCAGGTGTTGTCCTCGCAGGCCGATGAAGCGTTCTACGGCGGCGGACAGCAGAACGGCAAGTTCCAGTTCAAGGGCCGCGAGCTGGAGGTGTCCTATTCCGGTGGCTGGGAAGAAGGCGACCGCCCGAGCCCGGCGCCGATGCTGCTCAGTTCGCGTGGCTGGGGCATGTTGCGCAACACCTGGAGTGACGGCAGCTACGACCTGCGCCAGCCCGACCAGGCCACCTTGCTGCATCGCGAGGACCGCTTTGATGCGTACTACTTTGTCGGCGCCGATCTGCAGCGCCTGCTGGAGCGCTACACGCAGCTGACCGGGCGGCCGAACATGGTCGCGCGCTGGGCGCTGTCCTACGGCGATGCCGATTGCTACAACGACGGCGACAACAGCAAGAAGCCGGGCACCGTGCCGGAAGGCTGGAGCGATGGCCCCACCGGCACCACGCCGGATGTGGTCGACAGCGTGGCCGCCAAATACCGCGAGCACGACATGCCCGGCGGCTGGATCCTGCCCAACGATGGTTACGGCTGCGGCTACAAGCAGCTGCCGGAAACCGCGCAGGGGCTTGCAAAATACGGCTTCAAAACCGGCCTGTGGACCGAGAACGGCGTCGACAAGATTGCCTGGGAAGTGGGCAAGGCCGGCAGCCGCGTGCAGAAGCTGGACGTGGCCTGGACCGGGCAGGGCTATCAGTTCGCCATGGATGCCAATCAACAGGCATTCAACGGCATCTTGAACAACTCCGACTCGCGCCCGTTCCTGTGGACGGTGATGGGCTGGGCCGGCATCCAGCGTTATGCGGTGGCGTGGACCGGCGACCAGAGCAGCAGTTGGGATTACATCCGCTGGCATGTGCCGACGCTGGTTGGCTCGGGCCTGTCGGGCATGGCCTATGCCAGTGGCGATGTTGACGCGATCTTCGGCGGCAGCGCGGAAACCTTCACCCGTGATCTGCAGTGGAAAACCTTCACGCCGGTGCTGATGGGCATGTCCGGCTGGTCGTCGAACGCGCGCAAGCACCCGTGGGCGTTCGACGAGCCGTACCGTTCGATCAACCGCGACTACCTCAAGCTGAAAATGCGCCTGACCCCGTACATGTACGGGCTGGTGCACGACGCCGCACAAAGTGGCGCGCCGCCGGTGCGCGGGCTGATGTGGGACTACCCGCAGGATCCGCACGCGCAGGATGAAACCTACAAGTACCAATTCCTGCTCGGCCGCGACCTGCTGGTGGCGCCGGTCTACCGCAGCCAGGCGGCGAGCCGTGGCTGGCGTCGCGACATCCATCTGCCGGCCGGAGGTTGGTTCGATTACTGGGATGGCCGCCATGTGCAGGCCCCGGCGCAGGGCCGCCAACTGGACCGCGAGGTGGAGCTGGCGACGTTGCCGGTGTTCGTGCGCGCCGGCGCCATTCTGCCGATGTATCCGGAGATGTTGTTCGACGGCGAAAAGCCGCTGGATGAAGTGACCTTCGATCTGTACCCGCAGGGCGAGTCCAGCTACACGATGTACGAAGACGACGGCAGCACGCGCCGTTACCAGAAGGGCGAATCGAGCACGCAGCAGATCCGCGTGCAGGCGCCGGCGCAGGGCAGCGGCCCGGTGCAGGTGCGCATTGATCCGGTGCAGGGCCAATACCAGGGGCAACTGCCGCAGCGCCGTTACGGCTTGCGTGTGTTGAGCCGGCAGGCGCCGCACGCGGTGCAGGTGGGCGGGCGTGCCCTGACGCAACTGGCCGACGCTGCTGCCTTGCAGGGCGCGGCGGAAGGCTGGTACTTCGATGCGAAGGAGCGTCAGGGCACGCTGCATGTGCGCACTGCCGCGCAGGACATCCGCCAGCCGCTGCAACTGCAGCTCGATTTCCCGGTGGCTGCCGCACTGGCTGATGACGTGTTCCCCGCTGCACCGGAACTGGGCCGTGCCCTGCCTTCGGACAGCCTGCTGGTGGTCAATCGCCCGGCAGAAGAACCCGGCCATCCGCTGGAAAATGCATTCGACGATGACCCTGCCACCTGGTTCCGCAGCGTGCGCAACCAGGCCATCCGCACCGGCGCACACGAGTGGGTAGTCGGATTTGGCGAACGCAAATTGATTGATGGCATCGAACTGGCGCCGCGCAACGACAAGCATTGGAAGCACGGCCAGGTACGCGATTACGAAATCTACATGGGCGACAGCAACGGCGAGTGGGGCCAGCCCATCGCGCGTGGCCGCCTGCAGTTGAAGGAAGGCCTGCAGCGCATCGACTTTGCCGCGCATGCCGGTCGCCTGCTGCGCTTCCGCGTGCTCAGCGTGCAGAACCCGGATGGTGATGGCGAAGCGGCGAACGACCCGATGGTGATCGCCGCCCAGGGCAACACCGCGCGTGCGGTGGATGTGCTGCAGCCGCGTGATGTTGGGCCGATTGCGCTGTCCACCTTCCACATTCTTGAGCAGCAGGCGGCCGAGCGGCCGGCACAGCAGCAGTTCCTCTCCCAACTGCCGCTGCCGGCCGCGCTGGCCGCATCGGTTCACGCCGATCGCGCGTTCAGTGCCGACGTGCCGATGCGCATGAACGGCCTGCAGTTCCGCCGCGGTCTTGGTGTGGGTGCGGACAGCCGTGTTGATCTGCGTATCAAGGGCCAATGGAAACTGCTGCGTGCCGACCTGGGCATCGACGACCAATGCCGCCAGGCCGGCGGCATGCAGTTCCAGGTGTGGGGCGATGACCGCCTGTTGTACGACAGCGGCCTGGTGAAGGCGCCGGGCGTGGTCAAGCCGGAACTGGACATCCGAGGCCTAACCCATCTGAGCCTGCGCACCTTGGGTGCGCAGGGCAGCCAACCTGCCCGGGTTTGTGGCAACTGGGCCAACGCCGTACTGATCGGCGAGGAGGGCGACAGCGCCGAATTCGTCGCCCCATGACCGCCACCTCGTAACACCGCTGCTCCCCCCGCAACACACCGACTGCGCCCGCCTGGGCGCGGCACGGGATCGCTTTGCCCCGCCAATTGCTGTTTCTGCGTGACTTCAGCCAGGAGAGAACCCGATGTTGCCCGCCCGCCATACGCCCCGCCGCTGTACATTCGCCCCCTTGTCGCTGGCCGTTGCCAGCGCCTTGTTCGCCGTCGTTGCACCTGCGTTCGCGCAGGACAGTGCCGACAAGGAAAAGGACAAAACCACCGAGCTGTCCCGCGTTGAGGTCACCGGCTCCAACATCCGCCGCACGGATGTGGAGACGGCCTCGCCGGTGCAGGTGATCAGCAAGCAGGACATCCAGAACATGGGTGCCCGCACGCTGCTGCAGGTACTGGACAACCTGCCGGCCGCACGGCCGGGCCAGGTGGATTCCAAGTCGCTGTTCAGCGGCTCGGACGGTGCATCGCAGGCCAACCTGCGTGGCCTTGGTGCACAGGGCACGCTGGTGCTGTTGAACGGCCGCCGCCTGTCGTACTACGGCGCACCGGCGGGCTTCCAGACCCAGTTCGTCAACATCGATGCCATTCCTGCCGCCGTCATCGAACGCATGGAAGTGCTGACCGACGGCGCCTCGGCCGTGTACGGCACCGACGCGGTGGCCGGCGTCATCAACGTCATCACCAAGAGCAGCTACCAGGGGCTGGAAGTCAGCGGCACCTGGGACACCGCCTCGCGCTTTGATTCCTTCGGCGAGAAGCAGGCCAGCGTGACCGGCGGCTTCGGCGACATGTCCGAAGATGGTTACAACGTCTATGCCAGCGTCAATCTGTATGAGCGCGACGGCATTCCGGATAGCGAGTGGTATCTCAAGCACCCGGGCCAGTTCTACGTGAACACGCCGGACTACATCAAGAACCTGCGTCTGGATACCGGCAGCGCGCCGGGTGTGTTCAACCCCGGCTATTACTACGCCATTGATCCGGCCACCGGCGCGCGTGTTGATGAAGCTGCGCCGGGCTGCAACAACGTGTTGCAGGTGAGCAGCGGCACCCGCTGCATCTGGCAGACCTGGATGAACCGGCAGATCAACGGCGGTGCCGATTCCAAGCGCGTGACCGCTTACGTCAACGGCCACCTCCAGTTGAATGACACTACCGAGGCCTTTGCCGAGGTCACCTATACCGATATCGACCTGCATGCCAACGGCGGCACCCCGCGCGCCTATGGCACCACCACCGGCAACCCGCAGAGCTGGTTCTCGCGCAACACCGGCAACACGGTCAATCAGTTCCTGACGCCGTGGCTGGGGCCGAACAACGAGTACAACCACGCCAGCCCGGAGTTGAAGGCGCTGATGGGCGGTGTGGTCGGCCTGGGTTATCTGCTGCAGGACGTGGGCGGTGGCCACTTTGGCCAGCGCAATACCGACGAAAGTTACCGCGTGGTCACCGGCCTGCGCGGCAGCGCCGGTGACTGGAACTGGGAAACCGCGTTCGCCACTGCCGGCTCGCACTCGGTCACCTACCAGACTACCAACGTCAACCTGAAGGGTTTCGAGAAAGCCTTCGGCCCGTACACCATCGACCCGGGCACCGGCCGCGTCATCATCTCCGATCACCCGGCCTACAAGTTCGGCGAGATCAGCGAAGCCAACGCGGAGTTGATCCGCGAGGCCTTCCCGACCTTTGACATCGAGTCGTGGACGCGCCTGCATACCCTGGACGGCAAGATTGAAGGCCCGCTGTTCAACATGCCGGCCGGTGAAGTGCGCGCGGCATTCGGCTTCAATGCCACCCGCGAAACCTTCTACACGCCGGGCAACCCGGATGCTGCCAATGGTTTGATTACCCAGCAGGGCGGCTCGTGGTTCGATGGCAAGCGCAACACCTACGCGCTGTTCGCCGAAGCCGTGGCGCCGCTTACCGACAAGTTGGAAATGGACCTGGCACTGCGCCTGGACAAGTACCCGGGCTTCAGCGCCAATGCCGCACCGAAGATCGGCCTGAAGTACCAGGCACTGCCGCAGTTGATGCTGCGCGGTACCTACTCGGAAGGCTTCCGCGCACCGAGCCTGGCGGAAGCGGGCAGCGGTGGCGTGTATGCGCAGATCGGCGGTTACCGCGATGAAGTGCGTTGTGCCGAAACCAATGCCATTGCCGGCCTGTTGCGGCAGTCCAACCGCGTTGTCGACCAGGACCTGGGCAACAGCCTGTGGAACAGCGATTGCAGCCGCAACGTGGCGCGCATGACCCAGCCCAACCAGGACCTGAAGCCGGAGAAGGCGAAGATCGCCACGCTGGGCTTCGTGCTGGAGCCGACCGATTGGCTGTCGGTGTCGGCGGACTATTGGTTCGTGTACCGCCGCGATGAAATCGTCGCGCCGGATTACAGCAAGGAAGAAGACATCGACTCGATGACCCGCTTCCCGATCACCGAGACGGACCTGTCCAACCTGGCTGCGCTGGCGGCCATGTGCAACGACCCGTCCAGCGGCGTGGCCTGCCCGGGCACCTTGCCGGGTTACAGCACCGGCAACGTGGCCAGCGTGATCGGCCAGTACAGCAACCGTGGCCGTACCCTGATCGACGGTTTCGATGTGGACCTGCGCAGCCGGTTCGACCTCGGTGAATGGGGCCGCCTGAACATCGGCGTGGCCGCGACGATCGCCAACCGCAACATGTACAACTCCGACAACGGTGACGGCTGGTACTACGGCAACGTGGTGGGCTACTACAACAACCCGAAGGTACGCGCCACGTTCAACACCAACTGGACCTACGGCAACTGGGATACCGGCTTCTACGTCAACTATGTCGGCGGCACCAAGTGGGCCTACGACCGCATCGACGCGCAGGACAACAATGCGCAGACCTGCACCGGCAGCTTCCTGGACCTGGCCCCGGGCCATTGTGGTGGCGCACCGGCCTGGTGGACGGCCAACCTCAGCGTGAACTGGCGGCCCATCGAGAAGCTGAGCGTCGGGGTGACGGTGAAGAACCTGTTCAACCGCCTGCCGTTCTACGATCCGAACGACTGGATGAACTTTGCCGGCTATGCCAACAACTTTGGTCGCATCTACAGCGTGACGGCGACCTACAAGTTCTGATGACGACGGCCCACCGCCCGCCCCTTCGTGCATTGCGCGGAGGGGAGGGCGGTGGCACCGTCAGTGTGATGTCGATACGCGTGCCAGCACCGGCACGTTTCATGAAAGAGGAAATGCAATGAAACGCAGGGAATTCATCATGGCAAGCGCGGCACTGGCCGCAACCAGCCTGTTGCCGCAGACCCCGGCATGGGCGCGCGGCCGGGTCATGCGCCTGGGTGTTATCGGCACCGGCATGCGTGGCCAGGTGCTGCTGAAAGAGCTGGTGCGCCGCGATGACGTCGAAGTGGTGGCGTTGTGCGACATCGAACCGATCATGCTGGGCCGCGCCATGGACATGGTGGCCAAGGCCGGCAAGCCGGCGCCGCGCGCGTATGGCCAGGACGGTGACGAGAACGCCTGGAAGCGCCTGCTGGAGCAGCGCGGCCTGGACGGCGTGATCATTGCCACGCCGTGGGAATGGCATGCACCGATGGCCATCGCCGCAATGCAGGCCAAGGTTGCCGTCGGCTGCGAAGTGGTGGCCGGCATCACCCTGCAGGACCACTGGGACGTGCTCAACACCCAGCTCGCCACCGGCACCCCGTACATGCTGCTGGAAAACGTGTGCTACCGCCGCGATGTAATGGCGGCACTGCAGATGGTGCGCGAAGGCGTATTCGGCGAACTGGTGCATCTGCAGGCCGGTTACCAGCACGACCTGCGGGGAGTGAAGTTCAACTCCGGTGACCCGACCCAACCCTACGACAGCGGTGTGGAGTTCGGTGAAAAGGGCTGGTCGGAAGCGCGCTGGCGTACCGCGCATTCGGTCAACCGCAACGGCGAGTTGTATCCCAGCCACGGCATCGGCCCGTGCGCGATGTACACCGGCATCAACCGCGGCAATCGTTTCACCCACATCAACGCGTTCGCCAGCAAGGCGCGCGGCCTGCACGAATACACCGTGGCCAAGAGCGGTGGCACCACCCACCCCAGCACCCAGGTCAAGTTCAAGCTCGGTGACATCGTCACCACCACGCTGGCCTGCGCCAACGGCGAGACCATCCTGCTGCAGCACGACACCTCCCTGCCGCGCCCGTACTCGATGGGCTTCCGCGTGCAGGGCACCAAGGGCCTGTGGATGGACGTCAACCACGGCATCCATATCGAAGGCCGCAGCCCGCCGCACCAGTGGGAGGAGTTCAAGGTCTACCAGGACCAGTACGAACACCCGCTGTGGAAGCAGCATGCCGATACCGCCGCCAGTGCCGGTCACGGTGGCATGGACTGGTTCGTCATTCACGCCTTTGTCGAAGCACTGAAGGCGCAGGCGCCGATGCCCATCGACATCTACGATGCGGTGGCGTGGAGCGCGATCACGCCGTTGTCCGAGCAGTCCATCGCCAACAGTTTCCAGACCCTGGAATTCCCGGATTTCACCAAGGGCCTGTGGCAGCAGCGCAAGCCGATTTTCGCGTTCGACGGGAAGTACTGATCACAAGCAACGGTAGTGCCGAGCCATGCTCGGCAGAAGCTTCACCGATAGTGCCCCTGCCGAGCATGGCTCGGCACTACAGCTACAGCTCCCTCCCTTTTGCCACCGGCAAAGGGGAGGGTTTGGGGAGGGGTTGGCTTTTGCCCTCATGATTCGGACAACGTCCCGCTGGGACCAGGTGTCACTCCCTCCCAACCTGCGGCTGCTTCTGCAGACGAACTGCACCGCGCCCCGCGTCAACGCAGCGCCGGTTGCTCAACCGCATCCTCGTCAGAATCCACCCCGGGGTTGGCATCGGCCACCGGCGCGGGTGGGGTGGATGCCACTTCCGCAGGCGAGGCGAGCGTATCGGGCGGTGCGTGCTTCTCCAGCATCCTGGCTTTGCGCCAGTTACCCCAACGGTAATACGCCATCACCATCACCATCGAGCAGAACGCGCTCACCGGGAAGCTCCACCAGATGGCGTCCACCCCCAGCACCGGCTGCAACCACTTGGCGAACGGCACGCGGATGCCCCACATCGCCACGGCAAGAATCAACAGCGGTGGCAGCACCGCGCCGGTTGAACGAACCACGCCGGAGATCACGAAGGTCACGCCGAAAAACAGGAACGACCACACCGCGATGTGGTTGAGGTGGCGGCCGATTTCCAATGCCGGGCTGTCGCCGGGCAGGAACAGCGCCAGCGTGCTGCGATCAAACAGAATGATCGGTGCGATCAGCGCGCCGGTCAGCAGGAAGTTGAACAGCACGCCGGTGCGGGCGGTGGCATGCACGCGGTCCCAGCGGCCGGCGCCCACGTTCTGCGCGGCCATCGACGAACATGCCGCGCCAATGGCCATCGCTGGCATCTGCACATAGGTCCACAGCTGCAGCGCCGCGCCGTAGGCCGACGAGGTCTCCACGCCGTACGCGTTGACCATGGAGATCATCATGATCATCGCCAGCGAGATCAGCACCATCTGCAGCCCCATCGGAACGCCCTTGGTCACCAGCGCCTTGAGGATCGTCAGGTCGATCTTCAGCAGCGCGGCATCCTTGCGGCCCAGCCACAGCACGTGACGCTTGTTGCGCAGGTACAGCAGCATTGCGGCCAGCGCCAGGCCCTGGGCGAAGAACGTAGCCCAGGCCGAACCGGCAATGCCCAGTTCCGGGAACGGGCCAAGGCCGAAGATCAGCAGCGGGTTGATGCAGATGTCCAGCAGCACCGACAGCAGCAGGAAGCGGAACGGCGTGCGCGCATCGCCGGCACCACGCAGCGCCGCAGTCATGAAGGCAAACGCATAGATCAGCGGCATGCCCAGGAAGATCACCTGCAGATAGGCCTCGGCCATGGGCAGTGATTCGGCCGGCGTGCCCATCGCCAGCAGCAGGCGGTGCGAGAGGAACCAGCCGGCCACCGCGATCACCGCCGACAGGCCGATGAAGAACGTCGCGCTGGTGCCCATCACCCGGCGTGCCTGTGGCAGATCCTTGGCGCCGATGGACTGGCCGATCAGGATGGTGGCGGCCATGCCGATGCCGAACACCGAACCGATCAGGAAGAACATGATGTTGTTGGCGTTGGCCGTGGCGGTCAGTGCCGCTTCGCCGAGGAACTTGCCCACCCAGATCGCATTGACCGACCCATTCAGCGACTGCGCGATATTGCCGGCGAGAATAGGCAGGGAGAACAGCAGCAGGCTGCGCCCGATCGGGCCTTCGGTAAGGGAGCGGGCTTGGCTGGTTTTCGACATTGGGTGCCGCTGTTTGCAACGAGGCAGGCACACTAGCATCTTGCCGGTGAGGGTGCCGACCACAGGCATGTACCCCGCGTGATACGGAGACAACAGAACAACGATGAACCCTGAAGTCGTACCGATCCCCAGCATCCGCCTTGACGTGTGGCTGTGGGCCGCGCGTTTCTTCAAGACCCGCAGCCTGGCAAAACAGGCCGTGGATACCGGCAAGGTGGACGTGGGCGGGCAGCGTCCCAAATCATCGCGCAGCATTCGCCTTGGCGATGCGCTGCGGGTGCAGCGCGGTGATGAAACATTCGAGATTGTCGTGCGCGGGCTCAGCGACACGCGCGGCTCGGCGCCGGTGGCGCACACCTTGTACGAAGAGAGCGCAGCCTCGAAACAGGCGCGCGAGGAACAGCGCCTGCGTCGCGCCGCCGAACGCACCGGCTACCAGGCCCCGGAACACAAGCCAGACAAGCGTGCCCGGCGCTTGATCCGCGCGCTGGGGGATCTGGACGCGATGTGATTTCGGGCGGGGATGGGGGATGGGGGATTAGGGATTCGCAAAAGCAGAAGCAGAAACGAAGCACCCCTCCCCAACCCTCCCCTGCGCCATGCGCAAGGGAGGGAGTACTAGCCGTGATCTGTCAGTTTGCAGCGAAGCCGGGTTTCCACCCCCTCCCTTGCGCGCAGCGCAGGGGAGGGCCGGGGAGGGGTGCTCTTGCGAATCCCCATTCCCCATTCCCAACTCCCGATTCACGACTCACAAATCCCCGCTCTATCAGCGCTTGCCGCTGCCCAGCAAACCGCTGCCCAGCTTGATCAGGTCGCCGACACCGAACTGACCATCGCCGTCCTGGTCCAGCACGCTGCCCAGCAGGCCGCCGCCAATACCGCCGGCCTGCGTCACCTGCTGCTTCTCCTGGCCCAGGATCTGCGCCAGGCCGCCGGCGTTGGCCTGGCCACCGCTGCTCATGCGCTGGGCGATGAAGGCCATCACGATCGGGGCAAGAATCTTCAACAGCTGGCTGGAACTGCTGGGGCTCAGGCCAGTGGCCTGGGCCAGGCCGGCTTCGGCGCGGCCTTCATTGCCGCCGAAGATGTGGCCGAGGATGCCAGCACCATTGGTAGCGGCACTGCCGCCGCCACCGCCGAGCACCGAGCCCAGCACGCTGCCGATGTCCAGGCCGCTGTGGTTGTTCTGCAGCGCGCCCAGCAGAGCTTCAGCACCCTGCGGCTTGGCTGCGTTGTTGCCCAGTGCACCCATCAGCAGCGGCAGGGCGGCGCTGATGGCACCGGAGGCCTGCTGGGAATCGATACCCAATTGCTGGGAAACCTGTTGCAGCGGAGCGCCCTGCAGCTGGGAGAGGAGGTCGTCGGTCAGACTCATGTCGTAGATTCCTTGCAATGGGTGGCAGAGCGGGATGTTAACCCCGGAACGGGGGCGGGCGGGAAGGGCGGGCAGGGTTGCCCGACTGTTCCCGGAAACAACACCGCCCGCGCGAGGCGGGCGGTGTTGCAGCCGGTTGGGCGGGTGGATTACAGCTCGATGTCCTCGGCACCGGGAGTCGCGGCGGGGAAATCATTGCCCGGGTGCGGCGGCGGTGCGAATGGATCGGCCGGGGCAGCGCTGGCGAGCTTCTGCAATGCCGCGGCAATGCCGGCACCGTAGGCCGGGTCGGCCTTGTTGCAGTTGTCGATGTGGCGCTGCTTGATGAAGTCCGGTGCATCGCCCAGGGCGCGCGCGGTGTTTTCGAACAGGCGCTGCTTCTGTTCGGCGTTGTAGCTGCGGAATAGTGCGCCGGGCTGGCTGAAGTAGTCGTTGTCGTCTTCGCGGAAATTCCAGAAGTCGGCATCGCCACGGATCTTCAGCGCCGGCTCGCGGTACTGCGGCTGCTCCTGCCACTGGCCATAGCTGTTGGGCTCGTAATGCGGCAGGCCACCGTAGTTGCCGTCCACGCGCATGGTGCCGTCGCGGTGGTTGCTGAAGACCGGGCAGCGGGCGGCGTTGACCGGGATCTGGTGGTGGTTCACGCCCAGCCGGTAACGCTGCGCATCGGTATAGGCGAACAGGCGGGCCTGCAGCATCTTGTCCGGCGACGGGCCGATGCCGGGCACCAGGTTGCTCGGTGCGAAGGCCGACTGTTCGACATCCATGTACCAGTTTTCCGGGTTGCGGTTGAGTTCAAATTCACCGACCTCGATCAGCGGATAGTCGCTCTTGGGCCACACCTTGGTCAGGTCGAACGGGTGGATGCGGTAGGTCTCCGCGTCCAGCTCCGGCATGATCTGCACGAACAGCTTCCACTTCGGGAACTCGCCGCGCTCGATGGCCTGGAACAGGTCACGGCCGTGGCTCTCGCGGTCCTTGCCCACCAGCACTTCGGCCTGTGCATCGGTCAGGGCCTGCACGCCCTGCTGGGTGACGAAGTGGAACTTCACCCAGAAGCGCTCGCCGCCTTCATTGGTGAAGCTGTAGGTATGCGAGCCAAAGCCGTTCATGTGGCGGAAGCTGCGCGGGATGCCGCGGTCGCTCATCACCACGGTCACCTGCATCAGCGCTTCCGGCAGCAGGGTCCAGAAGTCCCAGTTGTTGCGCGCACTGCGCAGGTTGGTGTGCGGGTCGCGCTTGACCGCCTTGTTGAGGTCGCCGAACTTGCGCGGGTCACGCAGGAAGAACACCGGCGTGTTGTTGCCCACCAGGTCCCAGTTGCCTTCCTCGGTATAGAACTTCAGTGCGAAGCCACGGATGTCGCGCTCGGCATCGGCTGCGCCGCGCTCACCGGCCACGGTGGTGAAGCGGGCGAACATCTCGGTCTGTTTGCCCACTGCCGAGAAAAGCTTGGCGCGGGTGTACTTGCTGATGTCATGGGTGACGGTGAAGGTGCCGAATGCGCCGGAGCCCTTGGCGTGCATGCGGCGCTCGGGAATGATCTCGCGGTTGAGGTTGGCGAGCTTTTCCAGCAGCCACACATCTTCCATCAGCAGCGGGCCGCGCGGGCCGGCGGTCTTGCTGTTCTGGTTGTCCACCACCGGCGCACCGAAGGCGGTGGTCATCGGGGTGACCGGCGCATCGCCATGCTTCTGCTTGGGCGTGGTGCTGGTGTCGCGCTGCGACTGTGCGGCCTGCTCCGGTGACGGGGCACTGTGGTACGGACAGGTCGGCTTGGTGTCGTTGCTCATGGCTGGCTCCTGCTGGCGTTGGGGGATGAATTGCCCTGACTGTAACCATGGAACCGTTAAATAAGTAATCAAATGATTCGTTCACTCCGATAGGGCTTGTCTATTGCCTGGTTGGGCGGGATAAATGCGGACTGTTGATGACGTGCGGCCTTCCCGGCGCTGGCTGCCGTTATGCTGACCTGCTGCCTGTTCCGGATCTGCCCATGAGCCAACGCGCCACCCGCTTGCTGCACCTGCTGGACGAATTGCGGCACCGCCGCACGCCGGTGCGCGGTGCCGAACTGGCGCAGCGGCTGGAAGTGAGCTTGCGCACGCTCTACCGGGATATCGATGCGTTGCGCGGGCAGGGGGCTGATATCGCGGGCGATCCCGGTATCGGCTATCAGTTGCGGCCCGGCTTCCTGCTGCCGCCGATGATGTTTTCGGCCGAAGAACTCGAAGCGATTCTGCTGGGCGCGCGCTGGGTGGCATCGCATGGCGATCCAGAACTGGCGGCTGCGGCTGACACCGCCCTGCAACGGGTCACCAGCGTGTTGCCGGAAACCCTGCGCCTGCAGGTGGAAACCAGTGGCCTGTTCGCACCGCACTGGCATGCGGTGCCGCCGGAGCCGTGGTTGCCTGCATTGCGCCGCGCCATCCGCGATGGCCATGCGGTGCGTATCCAGTATCGCGACGTCGAGGGCAGGGTGAGTGAGCGCATGATCTGGCCGTTCGCGATGGCCTTCATGGCCGATGTACGCATGCTCGCGGCATGGTGCGAGATGCGTGGTGATTTCAGGCACTTCCGCGCCGATCGTTTGTTGGCGCTGGAAGACACCGCACAACGCTATCCAGCGCAACGTCATCAGTTGTTGAAGCGTTGGCGCGTGCAATGCATGACGGACAACTGATGGATCACTGCTGACAGCGGCTGTCAGCAGCCCCTGCGCACACTGTGGGCTCCTTACAACGCAGGTGCCTGACATGTCCGACACGCTCACCTTCCATACCCACCCGCAGTCGCGCGGCCGCATCACCCGCTGGATGCTGGAGGAAACCGGCCTGCGCTACGACGCGGTGATACTGGAGTACGGCACCAGCATGAAGTCCGCGCAGTACCTGGCGATCAACCCCATGGGCAAGGTGCCGGCCCTGCTGCAGGGCAGTACGGTGATCACCGAGAACGCGGCAATCTGCCTGCACCTGGCGGATCTGGCGCCCTGGAAAGGTTTGTTGCCGCCGGTGGGCAGCGCCGAACGCGGCGAGTGCTACCGCTGGGTGTTGTTCGCGGCCGGGCCGCTGGAAGCCTTCGTTACCGACCGCCGGCACGGCGCGTTGGCACCACCGATGGAAGCCGGCTACGGCACTGCCGAGGATCTGATGCGCACATTGGAAACCGCGGTGGCTGGCAAACGCTATCTGGTGGGCGATGGCTTCACCGTCGCCGATCTGTATATGGCGTCGTTCCTGAGCTACTACATGCACATCGGCGAACTGGAGGCCAAGCCGGTGTTCCAGGAGTACTGCGCGGTGCATCTGCAACGGCCGGCATCGCTGCGTGCCGGGGAGTTGGATGATGCGCTGGTGGCAGCCAGCGCTGCCTGAGTTCGTCGTTGTAGGAGCGGCCTCGGCCGCGAAGCTGGTAATCCCGCAACGCGCAGCAAAGTCGGTGCTCGCGGATTGTCGAACTGCGGCTCCTGGCGGTAACCGGGAGATTCCCGGTTTCGCGGCTGATGCCGCTTGTGTCTGCGTAGGAGTCAACTGTCTTGAGGAGGCTCCATGGAAGCTGCGTAAGACCGCCGATTCTTAATCACTGCTGGCTTTTTGCCGCCTCTATCGCCCCGCTGATCGCTGCGCGTGCCTGCGGGCTGTTGCGCCAGCAACTGCTGCCCAGCATGGCCGAAGCCTGGCTGACGACATCGCCGGCTTCGGCTTGGGCCAGTTGCTGCAGGGAATGAAATCCCAGTTGTTCCAAGCGCGAAACCACAGTGGCACCGACGCCTTTCACCGCCAACAGCACGGCGCGTTCGTCCTCGTTGAACTGCTGCAGGCCTGCCATCGCGATCAGTGGCTGCGTTCGACGGCGTAACGGGCCAGGCCGCGCAGGGCGGCGACCGCGTCGCATTCGGCCAGGCCAGCCAGCGCCTGCTCGGCGGCATCGGCATATTCCACGGCGCGCTTGCGGCTGTAATCCAGGCCGCCGGTGGCGTGGATGGCAGCCAGCACTTCCGGCATGGCACTGGCGTCGCCGTCCTGCACGATTTCACGCAGACGCTGGCGGGTAGCTGCGTCGGAGTGGGCCATGGCGTGGATCAGCGGCAGGGTGGCCTTGCCTTCGGCCAGGTCGTCGCCCAGGTTCTTGCCCAGTTCGTCGGCATTGGCTGAGTAGTCCAGTACATCGTCGGCGATCTGGAAGGCATAACCCAGGTTCATGCCGTAGTCGTAGAGCTTCTGCTGCACGGCTTCGTCGGCGCCGGTGGCCAGTGCGCCCAGGCGCGTGCCGGCGGCAAACAACACCGCGGTCTTGCGCTCGATCACGCGCAGGTAGGCAGCTTCGTCGGTGTCCGGGTTGTGGACGTGCAGCAGCTGCAGCACCTCGCCTTCGGCGATGCGGTTGGTGGTGTCGGCCAGGATCTGCATCACCGGCATGCGGTCCAGCTCGACCATCAACTGGAAGCTGCGCGAGTACAGGAAGTCGCCGACCAGCACGCTGGGCGCATTGCCCCACAGCGCATTGGCGGTGCTGCGGCCACGGCGCAGGTCCGATTCATCGACCACATCGTCGTGCAGCAGGGTGGAGGTGTGGATGAACTCGATGATCGCCGCCAGCTGGTGGTGCTCGGGGCCGGCGCCGCCAACTGCATGGCCGGCCAGCATCACCAGCATCGGCCGCAGACGTTTGCCACCGGCGGAGATGATGTGGTCGGCGATCTGGTTGATTAGGATCACGTCGGAGGACAGGCGCCGGCGGATCAGGGCATCGACGGCAGCCATGTCCGGTGCGGCAAGGGTCTGGATGGCAGGCAGGCCCAGCGCGGGGCGGAGGTCTTCGACGAGGCTCATACGGTTGCTTCTTGGGGTACCGGGCGATTATAGGCGGTGCGGGCGAAAGACTGGCGCGAAGGGCTGGCATTGGGGCCTGCGACAGTGAATACGTATGCAAGCAGCACCACCGGCAAAGCGTCGCCGCTAAGCTGGCCGGCATACGTTTTTGGCCCTTTCGGGGGCAACAAGGCCCGGAGGGGGCGGTCAATGTCGAAGACTTCATGGTGGCGTGGTGCCGTCATCTACCAGATCTACCCGCGCAGCTTCCTGGACACCGATGGTGACGGGGTAGGCGACCTGCCGGGCATCATCGAGCGGCTGGATTACATCGCCTCGCTGGGCGTGGACGCGATCTGGGTGTCGCCGTTCTTCAAGTCGCCGATGGCCGATTTTGGTTATGACATCGCCGACCAGCGCGACGTGGACCCGCTGTTCGGCAACCTGGCCGACTTCGACCGGCTGCTGGCCAAGGCGCATGCGCTGGGCCTGAAGGTGATGATTGACCAGGTGTTCAGCCACACCTCGGTGGACCACGCATGGTTCAAGGAGAGCCGCGAAAGCCGCGACAACCCAAAGGCCGATTGGTACGTATGGGCCGACGCGCGCGGAGATGGCACCCCGCCCAACAACTGGCTGTCGATCTTCGGGGGTGTGGCCTGGCGCTGGGAGCCGCGCCGCCGCCAGTACTACCTGCACAATTTTCTGTCCTCGCAACCGGACCTGGATTTCCACAATCCGGCCGTGCAGCAGGCCACGCTGGATTACGTCAAGTTCTGGCTGGACCGCGGCGTGGATGGCTTCCGTCTGGATTCGATCAACTTCTGTTTCCACGACGCGCAACTGCGCGACAACCCACCCAAGCCGGAAGACCAGCGCGTGGGCCGTGGTTTCAGCCCGGACAACCCGTATGCGTTCCAGTACCACTACTACAACAACACGCGGCCGGAGAACATTGGCTTCCTGGAGCGCCTGCGCGCGTTGCTGGACCAGTACCCGGGCGCGGTGACATTGGGCGAGATTTCCTCGGAAGACTCGCTGGCCACCACGGCCGAGTACACCGCACCAGGCCGCCTGCACATGGGCTATAGCTTCGAGCTGCTGGTAGATGACTACAGCGCGCAATACATCCGCAGCACGGTGGAAAAGCTGGAGGCCACCATGCTGGACGGCTGGCCGTGCTGGGCGGTGTCCAACCACGATGTGCAGCGTGCGGTGACGCGCTGGGGCGGGCATCCGGCCAATCCACAGCTTGCCAAGATGCTGGCGGCACTGGTGTGTTCGCTACGCGGTTCGGTGTGCATCTACCAGGGCGAAGAGCTGGGCCTGGGCGAGGCCGATGTGCCGTTCGAGGCACTGCAGGACCCGTATGGCATCACCTTTTGGCCGAACTTCAAGGGCCGTGACGGCTGCCGCACGCCGATGCCGTGGACCGACGGTGCGTTGGCAGGTTTCACCCGCGGTAAGCCATGGCTGCCGATTCCGGCTGAGCATCAGGCACTGTCGGTACATGCACAGGAAGCTGACGGTGACTCGGTGCTGCATGCGTTCCGCAGCTTCCTGAACTGGCGCAAGGCGCATCCGGCGCTGGTCGAGGGTTCGATTCGCTTCCTTGATAGCGCTGAGCCGGTGTTGTTGTTTGAGCGCCAGTCTGGCGATGAGACGTTGTTGCTGGCCTTCAATCTGTCGGGCGAGGCCGTGCGGCATGCGTTGCCGGCGGGTGAGTGGCAGGCGTTGGCGCTGCCAGGCCCGGTGGCGGGTGTTGTTGAGGCTGGCGAATTGGTACTGCCTGGACACGCGGTGTACTGCGCGCGACGCAGCTGAGTTTTATTGTTCTCTCTTTTGTGCGGGCGGAGATAGCATCTCCGCCTTTTTTGTTTTTTGCTTTCGCTAAAGCCCCTCTCCCGCCTGCGGGAGAGGGGTTGGGGTGAGGGCGCTTCTAAAACCAAGTCAAAACCAAAGCTCCCCCCATCCACCCTCCGGGCACCTTCCCCCGCAAGCGGGAGAAGGAGATGCTCAAGGCCAGAGCTGAAGCGAAGCCACAGCCACAGCCACAGCCACAGCAAAGCCAGAGCGAGAGCGAGAGCGAGAGCGAGAGCAAAGACAGAGCGAGAGCAAAGACAGAGCAAAGCTGGAACCAGAGCAAAGCCAGAACCAGAGCCAGAGCGATTCCCGCCTGCGCGGGAATGACGGCATAACTTCCGAAGCACCAGCAGAAGCACCAACTCGCTGAACTACAGTCCCATCAAGCGTCAACGTAGCCTTTGCAGCAGCTTCGCCGCCAACGCAAAAGGCCCGCTGCATAAGCCGCGGGCCGTCAATACCCTTCCAGTCAGAACGGTTTAGAACTTGTAGTTCACACCCACCTGGTAGCTGCGGCCCCATTCCACGGTTTCCAGCGGACGGTCCTTGGTGCCGGCGTAGGTCTCGTACATGGAATTGGTCAGGTTGCTGGCCTGCAGGAACAGGCTCAGGCCCTTGAACATCGTGCTGTCGCCGAAGCTGTAGCCGATCTGTGCATCCAGGACGTCCTCGCCCTTGACGTAACGCAGGGTGCGGGCGCCGTTGAAGTTGCCGATCTCACCGATGAAGTCCGAACGCTTGCGCTGGTTCAAGCGCACTTCAAAGCCACTGTTCTCGTAGTAGGCGGTGAAGTTGTACACGCGCTTGGACAGGCCCGGCAGCATGATTGGCTCGCTGCCCACGCTGGACGTGGTGGCCGGGTCCGGTTTGATCTTGATGTCGCTGTCGTTGAAGCTGGCACTGGCCACCACACCGAAACCACGCAGGCTGTCGAAGAACAGGTCCAACGGCAACGATGCAGTCAGTTCGGCACCGCGCAGACTGCCACCGTTGCCGTTGAACGGCGCGGTGTAGGTGCCAGTCTTGTCGACTACCACGCCCGGCGGCAGGCTGATGCCATTGGCTTCCAGCCATGCGTCCACCTGCTGGGTGAAATCGTAGCCGTCGCGTTTCTCGGTGTAGATGTAGGTCTTCAGGTCCTTGTAGAACACGGCGGCAGCCACGTAGGCCTTGTTGCCGAAGTATTTTTCCCAGGACAGGTCGACCGCGTTGGCCACCCACGGATCCAGATTCGGGTTGCCGCCGCTGGCGCCGGGCTCGCCCTTGTTGGTGTCCACGCCGAACTCCATCGACGCGCGCAGTTCATCCACGCGCGGGCGCGCCACCTGGCGGGCCACAGCGAAGCGCACGGTGTTGTCTGCCGGCAGCTCGAAGGCCAAATTCAGGCTGGGCAGGAAATCGATGTAGCTCTTGCCGTCCTTGATTGGAATCACCTGGCTGCCGACCGGCTGCCCGCCGTCCCAATAATTGGAGTTGGATGACTGGCGAACGTGCTGGGCCTGGATGCCGATATTGCCGCGCACCGGAATCGAGCCGATGTGCGTGCTGATGTTGGCGCGCAGGAAGGTGGTGGTGATTTCCTCATCCACCGTCCACTGCTTGGGAATCAGATAGCTTTCGGTGGTGGTCGGGTTGAACACCATGTAACGGCCGACCGCAGCCGGCACGTTCCAGGCCGGGATGTAACCGGCGCCTGCAAAGCCCAGGTTCACCGGCTTGTACTGCAGGTCGGCGGCGATGCTGCTGATGCCCTGCGCGCCAAGATTGATGTTGCCTTCGGCCTGGGTCTTGTTCTTGCTGCGGTCGGCGTAGTTCACGCCAATGTCGAAGTCGGAGAACCAGTTGAAGCCTTCCGGCACCGGGAAGGTGGCGGCCAGCTTGAAGCCCTTCAGCTCGTCATCCACATGCGGGGTCTTGCCGTAGCCCGAGCCGTAGATGGTGTTGGTCAGGAACAACGTGCTGTAGTCGGAGTAGTCGCGGCCCGGGGTGAACTGCGGGAACTTGCCGCCGGCGAAGTTCAGGGCAACCGAATCCAGCGCAGGTGCCGGCAGCAGCTGCAGGTTGTTTTCCAGGTTCAGCTCGTCACGCTCGGCCTTGGACCAGCTGACGTCGGCAACCACGCGCACGTCACCGAAGTTGAATTCGTTGTTCCAACCGATGGCCTTGATGGTGTCTTCGCGGTTGTTGTACATGCCGCGTACCAGCGGATACACGTTGTGGGCAACGCCGCTCTCGAAGCTGCCGTTGCTCCCCACCACCACGTCGGTGAGATTCAGTTTGTCGTAGCCGCCGTTGTAGTCGCCTAGGTGGATTTCCATCTGGTTGGCCGTGTCGTATTCCTTGGCCTTGGTGTAAAAGGCGTCCAGCGTGCTGGTCCAGCTGTTGTTCGGCCGGAACTGCAGTGTCGCCATTACACCATCGCGCTTTGCATGGCCGGTTCGGCGCAGGGCTTTGATGCCGTCGGAGTAGTAGGTGCCGGCAGCGACGCCCGGGCGCCAGCCATCACCCCCCAGTTCCTGCCACGGTTCGTACAGGCCGACCTGGTTTTCCTGCTTGGACATCTCCGAGTGGGAGACGCCGATGGCAAGGCCGATGGTGTTGTCGGCGAACTTGTCGACATAGCTGAAGTTGATGCGGCTGCCGTACGGGTCTTCGCCGGCGGCTTCGCCCAGCGAGTTTTTCTGGTAGCGGCCGCTGACGGCGATGACACGCTCGTTGTAACTGAGCGGGCGCACGGTCTGCAGATCCAGCGTGCCGGAAAGGCCCTGGCCGACCAGACCGGAATCGGGCGTCTTGTACACGGTGACGCCGCTGATCAACTCCGACGGGTACTGGTCGAACTCGACGCTGCGGTTGTCGCCGGTGCTGACCACTTCGCGGCCGTTGAGCAAGGTGGTGGCGAAGTCGGGCGACAGGCCGCGCACGCTGATGACCTGGGCGCGGCCCGCTACACGTTGTGCGGCCAGACCGGGCAGGCGCGCGATGGATTCGGCAATGCTCACGTCCGGCAGCTTGCCGATGTCCTCGGCCGAGATGGCCTCGACGATCGAGGTCGCGTCACGCTTGACCGAGATGGCGCTCTCGATGCCGCGGCGGATGCCGGTGACGGTGACCGTATCCAGGTTGGTGGCTTCGGCCTGAGCCTTCTTGGCTTCTTCGTCCGCAGTCTGTGCCTGCACGCCGGTGGTGGTCAGCGTGATTGCAGATGCGAGCGCCACGCTCAATAGATTGCGCTTGGTGTTCAACATTCTCCCCTCCCAGGTAATGTCGTCGGTTGTTCTTTTTGTCGTGCCAAATGCGATCTGGGCACTTGTCGCCGGTGTGTTGCGGCTGTTCGCGACATGCCTCGCATGGTAATCAGCGGGCAACGTGCGGGAATCTTCCTGCATACGTATTCAATGAGTTTTGCGGTGGCGAAATGGCCTTGAAAACGCTTCCGGAGAGGCGCAGCGCCCGTAGGAGCGGCCTTGGCCGCGAAGCTGTTGCCGACGCAGCTGCCGGAATATCTGCAATTGCGCATCGTCCTTGCGGATCAGGCTTCACCAGCTTTCGCCGCCAAGGCGGCTCCTACGGGTGCCTTGGATCAATCCAACGGCACCAACCGCACCGCTGCACCGCCGCCGGCGGCCAAGGGCAAGGCCAGCGTGTCGGTGTTTCGCACCTCACGGGTTTCCCGGACGAAGGCGAAGGGCTGGGTTTCCCAGTTCGCACCGTCGCCGTCGCGGTAGATCTCGGCGCGATAGCGGCGCTTGGGATCGAGGAACGACAGCGATGCCTGCAACGCACGCGCTTGTTCATCACCGACGCTGCCGACGAACCATTCGTCGCTACCACGCGCCTTGCGGGCGAGGGTGACGTACTGACCCACTTCGCCATTCAGCACGCGGCTTTCGTCCCAGTCCACGGCAACGTCCTTGATGAACTGAAATGCCTCCGGGTGCTGCGCGTAATGCTCGGGCAGGTCAGCCACCATCTGGATCGGGCTGTACAACACCACGTACAGCGCCAGCTGCTTGGCCAGCGTGCTGCGAAGGGGCAGGCCGTTGCGGCCTTTCAGGCTGACGATGCCGGGCGTGTAGTCCATCGGTCCGCCCAACATGCGGGTGAACACCAGCGTGGCTTCGTGGCCGGGCGGGTTGGGTGGGTTGCCCCAGGCGTTGAACTCCATGCCGCGTGCGCCTTCGCGCGATACCCAGTTCGGCCAGGTGCGGCGCAGGCCGGTGTCCTTGATTGGCTCGTGGGAGTTGATGGCGATGTGTTTTTCCGCCGCCTGCTGCAGTACGCGCAGGTTGTGGTTGCTCATCCATTGGCCTTCGTGCCATTCGCGCGTCACCGGGCCATTGGCGGTGTCCTGGCGCTGGATGTCGCCGGCATCACAGACATAGCCGGTCTTGATCACGTCCACGCCGTTGCGCGCGTACAGATCCAGCGCTGCCGGCAACTGGCGTTCGTAGTGGCTGACTGCGCAAGCGGTTTCGTGGTGGCCGATCAGATGCACGCCTTTGCCGGCGCCGTATTGGGCCAGTGCAGGCAGATCGAAATCCGCGGTGGCGCGGGTGAAGTCAAAGCCCCAGCCGTTGGCGAACCAGTCGCCATCCCAGCCCGGGTTCCAGCCTTCCACCAGCACGCCGCGGAAGCCGTTGGCGGCGGCAAAGTCGATGTAGCGGCGGGTATTGGCGGTGGTGGCGCCGTGCTTGGGGCCGGTGGCCCAGGTTTCGGTTTCCAGGTGCAGCGACCACCACACCCCGACGTACTTGGCCGGCGTGAACCAGCTGACATCGCCAATCGCATTGGGCTCGTTGAGATTGAGGATCAGGCTGGACTCGACCAGATCGCCGGCCTTCTCGCCCACCTGCACGGTGCGCCACGGGGTATTGAACGGCAACGTGCGCACCACCGGCGCGCCATTGCCCGAAGGCGTGAGTGCAGCATGCAGCACATCGCCATCACCGCGCGCCAGGTTCATGCCGGCATAGTCCAGCAGCGCTGCTTCATGGATGGACAGGTGCAGGCCGTTGTCACTGCGCAGGGTCAGCGGGGTCTGCACGGTGCCGATCTGGTTGAGCGGGGTGTGGTGGTACAGGTATTCCTCGCGGTTCCATTCAAAGGCGGGAATCCACCACGCAGTTGCCGGGCGGGCGAGGGTGAATTCGGTCAGTTCGGCATTGATCTGTGCCTGCTGCATCGCGGGCTGTTGCGGGAATTCGTAGCGGAAGCCGACGCCATCGTCGTAGACGCGGAAGACCACATCGAAGCGGCGACCCTGCTGGCGTCCGCCGCCGGTTTTTTCGGCAAAGCTGGCGCGCAGTTCGTTGTAGTGGTTGCGGGTGAGACGGCGCTCGCCCCAGGGCTGTTCCCAGGTTTCATCGACACTGCGGCTGCTTTGCCCGGTCAGCACGAGGTTGCGCTCCAGGCGCCCATCGTTGAACAGCATGCCCAGCCGTGAGGGCGCGATCACTGGCTCGCCCTTGCGTGCCACGCGGTAGGCCAGGCGGCCTTCGTGATGCGACTCGACGGTGACGGTCAATACATCGCCGGGCGAACTGATGCGGGCCAGGTCGTCAGCATGGGCGGCCGGCAGGCCGGCAAGCAGCAGTGCGAAAGCCATGCTCAGGCGGAACAGCGGGAAGGCGGGGCGCGGTTGGGCCATGTCGGTCATCAACTCCAGATGCAGGTGCGGAAAGCAGGTGCCCTCACTATCGGCGTTGCTGCGGGGCGTCATGGGCGCCCGGGGCACTGAATACGTATGCACCAGCGGTGCGCATCCGCGGGCACCCCTCTACCATGGCCCGGCGCAACCGCGCAGACATTGCATCCGTGATTCCCGGAGGGGGGAAGCGCTTGATGAAAAGCAAACCGCAGCTGTCGTTCTGGCAGATATGGAACATGTGCTTCGGCTTTCTGGGTATCCAGTTTGGCTTTGCACTACAGAACGCCAATGCAAGCCGCATCTTCGAGACGCTTGGCGCGCCGATGGATGCCGTGCCGGGCTTATGGATTGCCGCGCCGCTGACGGGTCTGCTGGTGCAACCTGTGATCGGCTACCTGTCCGACCGCACCTGGACACGCTGGGGCCGTCGTCGCCCGTTCTTCATGATTGGCGCGGTGCTGACCACGCTGGCCCTGTTGGTCATGCCCAACTCGCCGACGCTGTGGATTGCTGCCGGCACGCTGTGGGTGCTGGATGCCTCGATCAATGTGTCGATGGAGCCGTTCCGCGCCTTTGTCGGCGACCAGCTCGCCCCGCGCCAACGCCCCAGCGGCTATGCAATGCAGAGTTTCTTCATTGGTGTGGGCGCCATCATCGCCAGCTTCCTGCCCTACATCCTGGCGCACTTCGGCGTGGCCAATACCGCGGCGGCCGGGCAGGTGCCGGACACCGTGCGCTATGCCTTCTACTTTGGTGCGGCGGTGCTGCTGGCAGCGATTACCTGGACCGTCATCCGCACGCGCGAGTATTCGCCGGCCGAATTGGCCAGCTTCGACGATGCCGAGCCTTCCGCAGTGCATGCAGCCGCGCCGTTGGCCGGCCCGCCGCAATGGAGCCGCATCCTCGGTTGGTCGGCGTTGGGAGTGCTGCTGGCTGCCCTGATTGCCTGGCAACAAGGCGACCGCATGCTGTACGTGCTGGCCGGCTTGTGCGCGGGCTATGGCCTGCTGCTGGGCGTGGCCCGCATCGTGCCCGGCACCCACATGTTGGCGACCATCGTTGGTGACCTGCGCAGCATGCCGGTGACGATGCGGCGGCTGGCATGGGTGCAGTTCTTCTCGTGGTTCGCGCTGTTTGCGATGTGGATCTACACCACCGCCGCCGTCGCCGGCACGCACTTCGGCTCCAGCGACCCACAGTCGGCCGCCTACAACGAAGGCGCCAACTGGGTGGGCGTACTGTTTGGTGCCTACAACGGCTTTGCAGCACTGGCCGCGCTGGTGATCCCGCTGATGGTGCGGGCGATGGGATTGCGCTGGAGCCACCTCATCAATCTGTGGCTCGGCGGGTTGGGGCTGATCTCGCTGATGTTCATCAGCGACCCCAAATGGCTGCTGCTCTCGATGGTTGGCGTGGGCTTTGCCTGGGCGTCGATCCTCTCGCTGCCGTATGCGCTGCTGTCCGACAGCGTGCCGTCCACCAAGATGGGCGTGTACATGGGCATCTTCAATTTCTTCATCGTGATTCCGCAGCTGGTCGCGGCCAGTGCGTTGGGGTTTGCGCTGCGCGCATGGCTGGGCGGTGTGCCGATGCATGTGTTGGTATTGGGTGGCTGCAGCCTGTTCGTGGCGGGCCTGTGTGTACTGCGGGTTCCCTCGCAATCGGAGGTGGTGTGATGCTCAAGCGTTTGTCTGTCGCGGTTTCCCTGGTGCTGGTTTCCAGTGCTGCGTTGGCGGTTGATCGGCCGGAGTACATCGGCACCACCGAGCCGTTTGCCAGCAATGCGGTGTACTTCGTGGTCACCGATAGGTTCGTCAATGGCGATACCAGCAACGACCAGCGCGAGCAGGGCGGCGCGCACCGCACCTTCGACATTCCGGTTCCGTGCCCGGACAAGGTGGACGGCAACATCGGTTACCTGGGGGGCGACTTCAAGGGTGTGCTGGACAACGCCGGCTATATCCGTAGCCTCGGTTTCGGCGCGGTGTGGATCACGCCCATCATCGACAACCCGGACCAGGCCTTCACTGGCAGCAAGCCGATCAGCTGCACCAGCACGCTGACCGATCGTGGCAAGACTGGCTACCACGGCTATTGGGGCGTCAATTTCTACAAGCTCGACGAACACCTGCCCAGCGCCGACCTGGACTTCGCCGGCCTGACCAAGGGTCTGCATGGGACCGGTCTGAAAGTGGTGCTGGACATCGTCGGCAACCACGGTTCACCGGCGTGGACCATGCCGGTCACCCAGCCGCAGTTCGGGCAGATATTCGACAAGAACGGCACGCTCATCGCCGACCACCAGAACCTGGCCCCCGACAAACTCGACCCCAAGCACAACACGCTGCATGCCTTCTACAACAACGTCGGCCCAGTCGATGGCAGCAAGGGCTCGATCTTCGACGGCAACCTCGCCGAGTTGGGTGACTTCAACGAGCACAACCCGGCGGTAATGGATTACCTGGTGGATGCCTACCTGCAATGGACCGCGCAGGGCGTGGATGCATTGCGCATCGACACCATCGGTTGGCTGCCGCACCCGTGGTGGCATGCCTTCGTGCAGCGCATCCGCGCAAAGCATCCAGGCATGTTCATGTTTGGCGAGGCCTTTGATTACGACGCCGGCAAGATTGCTGAACACACCTGGCCGGCCAATGCCAACGTCAGCGTGCTGGACTTCCCGTTGCGCGGCGCGATGTCCTCGGTGTTCGGCAAGGAACAGAAGGGCTTTGAAACACTGGCCGAACCGCTGCACCTGAGCGGTGGCCCGTATGCAAATCTATACGAGCTGATGAGCTTCTACGACAACCACGACATGGCGCGTTTGGATGCTGCCGACAGCGGTTTCATCGACGCACACAACTGGCTGTTCACCGCGCGCGGCATCCCGGTGCTGTACTACGGCTCAGAGACGGGTTTCATGCGCAGCCGCGCCGAGCATGCCGGTAACCGCGCCTATTTCGGCCAGGAACGTGTGGATGCGGCGCCGCAGAGTCCCATCTTTGCGCCACTGCAGCGCATTGCGACGCTGCGCCAGGCCACGCCGGCGTTGCAGCGGGGATTACAGGTGAATGAGCGGTTGCAGGGTGAGGGGGCAGTGTTCTTCCGCGTACTGCAACAGGGCGATACCACGCAGACCGCGCTGGTGTTGCTCAACAAGGGCGGTGCGGCGAAAACGTTCGAGGTAAGCCGCTATCTGCAGCCCGGCCAATGGCGCGACGCGCTGGATGGTGGCAGCGTAGAAGTGAAGCGCACACTCAAGGCCGAAGTGCCGGCGCACGGGGTCAAGGTGTTCGTGCTCGATGCGCAGGTAAATCAGGCCGAGTTGCAGGCGCAGTTGGATGCGGCGATGGTGGACCAGCAGACACGCACGCAACGGTTGCAACACTGAAACAAAGCCCCTCTCCCGCTGGCGGGAGAGGGGTTGGGTGAGGGCAAGCTGGGGACTGTACTGGTCCACCGTGAAAGGCACTCCTCCCCAGTCCTCTCCTTGCCTGCAGCAAAGGGAGAGGCGGTAGTCCATGGTCTGTCGGATTGCGGTGAAACCCGCTTTTACTCCCTCCCTTTCGCGCAGCGAAGGGGAGGGCCGGGGAGGGGTTGGCTATTGCTTTCATCCAGGCCCAAACAGCCACCCAAAAATCGAACCGCTACAATCCCCAACCCACCGCAGTCCCGCCGCGCGCCATGAACGAGCTCCCCCCGCAGACCCCCATCGAAACCCTGCTGCAGACGGCGATGGAAGGCAAACTGCCAATCAAGGCCTTCATGCAGGCATTCGTTGCCTCCGAAGTGGTGCTGCTCACTGGCAGCCTGGTGACGCCGGATGGCAGCGGCTTCGACCCGTTGCTGTTCGACAAGCAGGGCGTGCTGCATGTGGCGGTGTTCACCGACATGGCACGGGTGGGCTTCAACAGCCAACAGGCGCCGCACAACGTCCGCATGTTGATGCTTGAGGTGCTGCGTCGCGTACCCGGTGGTTATGGCGTGGTGATCAACCCCGGCACCTCGCTGGGCTTTGAAATTTCCCCGTCCGGCGTTGGCGAAATCCTCAAGGATTTCAGCTGACGGAAATGACCGGATTACAGCGTGGGAGCGGCTTCAGCCGCGAAGCTGGAATTGTGCGAATCAGCGTGAATTCCGCAGTGTCGCGGTTAGCGGCGCGGTGAATAACGTAGGAGCTTCGCGGCTGAAGCCGCTCCTACGCAACGCTGCGTCGTGACGACTCGCGCAGCACCAGCTTCGCCGGGATGTTGATGCCCTCCACCGGCTCGCGGGCGATCAGCCCCAGCAGTTTTTCGATCAGCAACTGGCCGGCCTGCTTGGTGTCCTGCTGCACGGTGGTCAGTGCCGGCGAGACCGAGGCGGCCAGCGGGATATCGTCAAAGCCGGTGACCAGCACATCCTCCGGTACCCGCAGCCCACGCTCGCGCAGTGCCCGCAGCGCGCCGATGGCGATCAGGTCGCTGGCGGCGCAGACCGCATCAAAGTGTTCGCCGCGATCCAGCAGGGCCAGGCAGGCAGCATGGCCGGACTCCTCGGTGGTGATCGCGTCGTGTTGAAGCGCACCGTCCGGCGCCAGCCCGCGCGCCCGGAGGGCGTCGGCATGGCCACGGTAGCGTTCCTCGAACTCGGGGTAATGGCTGGACGCGTGGCCGAGGAAGGCAATGCGACGGCAACCCTGTTCAAGCAGATGCGCGGTGATGTCGAAGCCGCCCTGGAAGTTGTCACTGCCCACGGACACCCCCGGCTGGCCGGGCAGGGCGGCGCCCCAACGCACGAAATGCGTGCCTTGCTCCACCAGCCGCTGCAGGCGCGCCACCGATTCGTGATAGTCGCCATACCCGAGCAGGATGATGCCGTCGGCCTTGTTGCTGTCCTCGAAATCGGCATGCCAGTCGCTGGACAGCTGCTGGAACGACACCAACAGGTCGTGCCCGTGCAGCGCGCAGGCGCGGGTGATCGAGCCGAGCATTGAATGGAAGAACGGGTTTATCAATGAGTCGTCCGGGGTGGGGTCCTCGAAGAACAGCAGCGCCAGCGTGCCGGATTGCTGGCAACGCAGGCTGGAAGCGTTCTTGTCCACCTTGTAGTTCAGCTGCCGGGCGATCTCCAGGATGCGCTGGCGGGTCTCGGCGTTGACCATCGGACTGCCGCGCAGGGCACGCGACACCGTGGGCTGGGACACCCCGGCCATGTGCGCGATATCCAGTGAAGTGGCTTTACCCTTGATCGACATCAGGACCGGCAACGTGAATGACGTGGGCATCATGCCATGCGCCGACATGTGCTGGGACAGGCGAGGTCGCCCGCGGGCCAGTTGTTGGCTGGAACCGGACAGGATAGTCCCCTGCGTCCTCCGGCTGGCTGTCCGGGAGCCGGCCAGGGCCGGCAAAGGCCTTGGCCCACAAGGGATGCCGCGGCGGGCCGATATCGGCCCGCGGGGGCGATATAATCCCATGGCTATTGCCCGCATCCGGCGGGTGGACCCCAACGGAAGAGTAGGAACCCTATGGCCCGCGGCATCAATAAAGTCATCCTCGTCGGCAACCTCGGCAACGACCCGGACACCAAGTACACCCAGGCCGGCATGGCAATCACCCGCATCAGCCTGGCCACCACCAGCGTCCGCAAGGACCGTGACGGCAACCAGCAGGAGCGCACCGAATGGCACCGCGTGGTGTTCTTCGGCAAGCTCGGCGAGATTGCCGGTGAGTACCTGCGCAAGGGCAGCTCGGTCTACGTCGAAGGCGAACTGCGCTACGACAAGTACACCGGCCAGGACGGCGTGGAGAAGTACACCACCGACATCGTCGCCAACGAGATGCAGATGCTCGGCGGGCGTGGTGAAGGCGGCGGTGGCGGCGGCAACTTCGGCGGTGAGCGTCCGCAGCGCCAGTCGGCCCCGCGCCAGCAGGGCGGTGGTCAGGGCGGTTACGGCAACCAGGACCAGGGCGGCGGTTACGGCGGTGGTCAACGCCAGCAGCGCCCGGCCCCGGCTCAGCAGCAGTCGGCACCGCCGATGGATGACTTTGCCGACGACGATATTCCATTCTGATTTCTAACGGCACGGTCGTGTAGACAGAATCCCAGCCAGGCCTTGCGCCTGCTGGGATTTTTTTTTGTTCAAACGGCGTGTTCTTTCCTTTCGGGCGTCGCAATGGTTTCGGTGGAATTGCGCTGCGCGCCACGGATAAAGGCCGTGAATTGCCACGTTATCTGCGCGTGGGTTGGCTCTTGCGTTGCTCTGCTAGAACTCTTATCCCGCGCGGGAGCCTGCATTGCACCGTTGTCAGGTTGATCGATCCGGCGAGCGAGCGAACCAAAAGGGAATATTGGCTATCAGCACATGCCAATGCGTTCTCAGATAAAAAATAGTTTCCGTTGCTTGTGAAGCTGTTGGTGGTGATGTTTTGTTACCATCCCGCCGCAGATTGGTTCACAGGGGGCGGTTGCAGTCGGGGGACATGAGGTTCCCGGGCTTTGACTGCAGGGCCGATGTTTTCCGGAATGGTGCGCACGCCCCAGTCATTCCGCGCAGCTGCGGATTGCAGCTGAACAAGGACAGCGGGGCTACATGGAAAACAAGGGATTGCGGGGGCGTGGCCCATGGACGGCGCGCAGGGGATTGTTGGCGCTGGCATGCGCTGCGTTGGTCGGCTCCGGGAGCGCCCAGGCGCAGACCGCCGATGCAAGCACACAGGAGCTGCTACGCCAGCAGGAACGCGAACGCGTATTGCGTGAGCAGCAGGAAACACGGCCGGATGCGCGCCTGCAACCCGCCGGGGAAGCGTCGGTGGGTGCCTTGCCATCTGCTGAAACGCCTTGCTTCCCCATCAATCGCATCGCCCTGGAAGGCGAGGATGCCGCACGCTTCCAATGGGCGTTGAAGGCGGCGGACCCGAAGGGCGACCCGGCTACCGGGCGCTGCCTGGGTACGGCCGGTGTGGACATCGTGATGAAGCGGGTGCAGAACGCAATCATCGCGCGCGGTTACGTCACCACCCGCATCCTTGCCGCGCCGCAGGATCTCAAAAGTGGTGCATTGGCCCTGACCGTGGTGCCCGGGCGCATCCACGCCATCCGCTTTGCCGACGGCACCCAGCCGCATCCGGCGTTGTGGAATGCAATGCCGGCCCGCGCGGGTGATCTGCTGAACCTGCGTGACATCGAACAGGCGCTGGAAAACTTCCAGCGCGTGCCCACCGCAACCGTCGACATCCAGATCGCCCCACCGGCAGAAGGCGCCAGCACAAAGCCGGGGGAAAGCGACCTGCTGATCACCTGGAAACAACGTTCCAGGGTCCGCGTCAACCTGACCCTGGACGATTCGGGCAGCGAATCCACCGGCAAGCTGCAGGCCGGTGCCACGGTGTCGCTGGACAACCTGGCGCGGTTGAACGACTTGTTCTATTTCAACGCGGGCAAGTCTGTTTTCAACGGCAGTGGCCGCGATACGGACAGCTGGGCCGCGCACTACAGCGTGCCGGTGGGGCAGTGGCTGCTCGGCCTCAATGCCAGTGACTACGACTATCGGCAGTCGGTGGCCGGCGCCTACGAGACCTACGTTTACAGTGGTTCAAGCCGCAATGCCGAAGTGCGGCTCACGCGCATGCTGTTCCGCAATGCCAGCTTCAAGACCAGTGGCTATGCGCGCGGCTGGTACCGTGACTCGAACAACTTCATCGACGATGTCGAGATTGAAGTGCAGCGCAGGCGCATGGCCGGCTGGGAGCTGGGCATCACCCACAAGCACTTCATCGGCAGCAGCACGCTGGACGCCAGCCTGGCGTATCGGCGTGGCACCCGGGCGTTTGATGCGCTGCCCGCACCGGAGGAAGCCTTTGGCGAGGGCACCGCTCTCGGCCGCATCATCACCGCCGATGCGCAGCTGATGGTGCCGTTCAAACTTGGCAAGCAATCGGTGCGTTACACCAGCAGCTGGCGCGCGCAATGGAACCGTTCGTTGCTGGTGCCGCAGGATCGCTTCTCCATTGGTGGCCGCTACACCGTGCGCGGTTTTGACGGCGAAATGTCATTGACCGGCGAGCGCGGCTGGGTGCTGCGCAATGAACTGGGCTTCGCCCTGGGTGGGGGCCAGGAAGCCTACCTGGGCGCGGACTACGGACATGTGGGTGGCCCATCCACGCGCTGGCAGATGGGGGATTACCTGGCCGGCGCTGCGATGGGCCTGCGCGGTGGCGTCGGCCCCGCGCACTGGGACGTGTTCGTCGGCAGCCCACTGCACAAGCCACGCGGTTTCCCCACCGCTTACACCACCTTCGGTTTCAGCCTTGGCGCCTCGTTCTGACCGCATGAGCCCGTGAGGGCCGCAGGTGTCTGCAGCATGCGTATCGGCGGGTCACAACAACAAGCATAGAAAGGAAGCAATGCCATGAATCGTGTCTATCGTCTGATCTACAACCGTACCCTGGGTGTCTGGCAGGTAGCGTCGGAGTTGGTAAAGGCAACCAAGGGTGGCCTTTGCAGTGGTGACGGACAGTCGATGGCCACGTTGCGGCCGATGAGCTTCGCGCTGTGGCTGGTGATGGGCTGGGTGGGGCTGGTGCAGCCACTGTCCGCGCAACAGGCAGCGGCGCAACACGCCGGGCGGATTGTCGGCGACCCCACTGCACCTGCGAAGCAGCGTCCCACGGTGGTGACATCGGCAAATGGCACGCCGCAGGTCAACATCACCACGCCCAGTGCCAAGGGGGTTTCGCGCAACAGCTACCGCCAGTTCGATGTCGGCAGCGATGGCGCCATCCTCAACAACTCACGCACCAACGTACTGACGGAACTGGGTGGTTGGGTGCAGGGCAATCCAAACCTTGCGACAGGTACGGCACGGGTGATCCTCAACGAGGTCAACAGTGCCGACCCCAGCCAGTTGCGTGGCTATGTCGAGGTGGCCGGTGACCGCGCGCAGGTGGTGATCGCCAACCCGGCCGGCATCCAGGTGGACGGTGGCGGTTTCCTCAATGCAAGCCGGGTGACGCTGACCACTGGCACTCCCATCGTCAACGCCGGTGCACTGGACGGGTACCGCGTGGACGGCGGTGCCATACGCATCAGCGGCGCTGGCCTGGACGCCAGCCGCACCGACTACACCGACATCATCACCCGCTCGCTGGATGTCAGCGCCGGTATCTGGGCCAACCAGCTGCAGGCGAGCCTGGGCAGCAATGTCGTCAGTGCCGATCACAGCAGCGTTGTTGCCCAGCAGAGCAGTGGCCAGGCCCCTGCGTTTGCATTGGACGTGGGTGCGCTGGGTGGCATGTATGCCAACAAGATCTGGCTGGTGGGCAACGAACACGGCCTGGGCATGCGCAACGCCGGCAACATCGGCGCCCAGGCCGGTGAGCTAGTGGTCACCGCAGATGGCCGCATCGAGAACACAGGTGCGTTGCAGTCGCTGCAGGATACGAAGCTGACCGCCAGTGGCGGCATTGCCAACAGCGGCACCATCAGCGCTGTCCGCGAAGCGCGCCTCGACACCACGGCCGACCTGGACAACAGCGGTGGCACGCTCAATGGCCGTCGCCTGGAGATCAACGCGGCCTCGCTGCGCAACCAGGACGGTGCAATCGAACAGACCGGGGCGCAGGAGCTGGTCGTCAAGGCGGCAGGGCTGAGCAATCGCCACGACGGGCGCATTGGCGCCGTGGAGGCGGCCGGTAGTGGTGGAAGCTCCGGTGGTGTGGGTGGTGGCGGCACGGGGATGCCCGGCGATGGCAATTCCGGTGGTGTCGATGGTGGGAGTGGTGGGACCGGAGGCGGCACACCGCCTGTCATCGCGCCGTTGGCTGCGGGTGCGCTGAATATTGGCGGAACACTGGACAATGATGCCGGCCGCATCGAGGCGCTGGGAACGATGCAGTTGTCGGTGGAGCGTGATCTGGACAACAGCGGTGGCCGGATCGGCGTGGAAACGTTGTCGGTGAGCGGCGGCGAGCTGCGCAACGTCGGCGGCACCCTGAAAGTGCAGGGGGATGCAGGTATCCACGGTGCCGCTGTCGACAACAGCAAGGGACTGTGGAGTGTCTCCGGCGCGTTCGAGCTATCCGTTCAGTCGTTGATCAACCGCGGTGGTGCCATTGAACACACCGCCCGGCAGGCGACGGACTGGGGAGTTGCAGGCCAACTAGACAACAGCGCCGGCACGATTGCCAGCAACGCGCAGTCGCTGACGCTGGCGGCGGGCAGCCTGGTCAACGAAGACGGCACGCTCAGCCATGCCGGCACCAAGGACTTGTCGATCACCACCGACCAACTGGATGGCCAGCGCGGTTTGATCGCCACGGCCGGCGCGTTGCGCTTGAACGCCGGTGCGGTGGATCACCGCAATGCCACCCTCAATGCCACGCAACTCACCGTTGATGCCGCCGGCTTCGACAACCGCGGCGGCACCGTGGTGGCGACCGGCACACAGGCCAACACGCTGCGCGTGCAGGGCACGCTGGACAACGGCCAGGGCGGCACGGTTGCCAGCAATGGCGACCTGTCGCTGACGGCCGCCACGCTGGGCAATGCCGGCGGCACGGTGCAGCACGCCGGCAGCGGCGGTCTGTCCATCGATGCGGCCACCGTGAACGGTGAAGGCGGCACCGTGCTGAGCAACGGCGCGTTGACCCTCAGCGGGCAAACCACGGACCTGCGCAACGGCACCACCTCGGCCCAACGCATCAACATCACCACGGGTGATCTGACCACCGCCGGCGGCCAGCTCTCGGCCACCGGCACCGAGGCGCTGCAGCTGACGGTACGCAACCGCCTGGACAACACCGGCGGCACCATCGGTGGCAATGGCGCGGTGGATCTGACCGCAGCGCATTTCATCAACGACCAGGGCAAGCTGATTGCCGCCGGCACCGGCGCCTCGCGCCTGCAGGTGACGCAGCAGCTGGACAACCGGGGCGGCACGCTCTCCAGCAATGGCGATGTGCAACTGAAGACCGGGCAGTTGAACAATGCTGGCGGCACCGTGCTGGCGGCCGACAAGGCCACGCTGCAGCTGAGCGTGGATGGCCTGCTGGACAACCGCAACGGCGGCCGCCTGACTGCAGGGGGCGACCTGAGCCTGGATGCGGACACGCTGGATAACCAGGGCGGTGCGGTCGAGCACGCCGGTGACGGCGAACTGCAGATTGCCGTGAACACACTGCACGGCAAGGGCGGCACGATTGTCGGCAATGGCCTGCTGGATCTGCAGGGCGAGGCCATCGACCTGCAGGGTGGCACCACGCGCGCCAGGCAGGTAGCGATCAGCGCCGGTAGCCTGAGCACGGCCGACGGCACGCTGGCTTCCACCGGCGATCAGGCCCTGCAGCTGCAGGTGCGCGATGCGCTGAACAATGACCGCGGCACCATCGCCGCCAATGGCGCGCTGGACGTGGCCGCCGGGGCCTTGTCCAACCGCGAAGGCACGCTCAGCGCGGCCGGTACGGCCGACACGCAACTCACCGTTACCGGCCAACTGGACAACAGTGCCGGCACGATTGCCAGCAACGCGCAGTCGCTGACGCTGGCGGCGGGCAGCCTGGTCAACGAAGACGGCACCATCAGCCATGCCGGTACGCAGGGTCTGAACATCACCACCGGCCAGCTCGATGGCCAGCGTGGCCTGATCGCCACGGCCGGTGCGTTGACGCTGACCGCCGGTGCGGTGGATCACCGCAATGCCACCCTCAATGCCACGCAACTCACCGTTGATGCCGCCGGCTTCGACAACCGCGGCGGCACCGTGGTGGCGACCGGCACACAGGCCAACACGCTGCGCGTGCAGGGCACGCTGGACAACGGCCAGGGCGGCACGATTGCCAGCAATGGCGACCTGTCGCTGACGGCCGCCTCGCTGGGCAATGCCGGCGGCACCGTGCAGCACGCCGGCAGCGGCAGCCTGTCCATCGATGCGGCAACGATGCAGGGACAAGGCGGCACCGTGCTGAGCAACGGCGCGTTGACCCTCAGCGGGCAAACCACCGACCTGCGCAACGGCACCACCTCGGCACAACGCATCAACATCACCACGGGCGACCTGACCACGGCTGGCGGACAGCTCTCGGCCACCGGCACTGAGGCGCTGCAGCTGACGGTACGCAACCGCCTGGACAACACCGGCGGCACCGTGGGAAGCAATGGCGCGGTGGATCTGACTGCAACGCATTTCATCAACGACCAGGGCAAGCTGATTGCCGCCGGCACCGGCGCATCACGCCTGCAGGTGACGCAGCAGCTGGACAACCGGGGCGGCACGCTCTCCAGCAATGGTGATGTGCAGCTGCAGACCGGGCAGTTGAACAATGCCGGCGGTACCGTGCTGGCAGCAGACAAGGCCACGCTGCAACTGAGCGTGGACGGCCTGCTGGACAACCGCAACGGCGGCCGCCTGACTGCAGGGGGCGATCTGAGCCTGGATGCGGACACGCTGGATAACCAGGGCGGTGCGGTCGAACACGCCGGTGATGGCGAACTGCAGATCGCCGTGAACACCCTGCACGGCAAGGGCGGCACGATTGTCGGCAATGGCCTGCTGGATCTGCAGGGCGAGGCCATCAATCTGCAGGGCGGCACCACGCGCGCCAGGCAGGTGGCGATCAGCGCCGGCAGCTTGACCACGGCCGACGGCACGCTGGCTTCCACCGGCGATCAGACTCTGCAGCTGCAGGTGCGCGATGCGCTGAACAATGACCGCGGCACCATCGCCGCCAATGGCGCGCTGGACGTGGCCGCCGGGGCCTTGTCCAACCGCGAGGGCACGCTCAGTGCGGCCGGTACGGCCGACACGCAACTCACCGTTACCGGCCAACTGGACAACAGCGCCGGCACGATTGCCAGCAACGCGCAGTCGCTGACGCTGGCGGCGGGCAGCCTGGTCAACGAAGACGGCACGCTCAGCCATGCCGGCACCAGGGACTTGTCGATCACCACCGGCCAACTCGATGGCCAGCGTGGCCTGATCGCCACGGCCGGCGCGTTGCGCTTGAACGCCGGCGCGGTGGATCACCGCAATGCCACCCTCAATGCTACGCAACTTACCGTTGATGCCACCGGCTTCGACAACCGTGGCGGCACCGTGGTGGCGACCGGCACGCAGGCCAACACGCTGCGCGTGCAGGGCACGCTGGACAACGGCCAGGGCGGCACGATTGCCAGCAATGGCGACCTGTCGCTGACGGCCGCCACGCTGGGCAATGCCGGCGGCACCGTGCAGCACGCCGGCAGCGGCAGCCTGTCCATCGATGCGGCAACGATGCAGGGACAAGGCGGCACCGTGCTGAGCAACGGCGCGTTGACCCTCACTGGGCAAACCACCGACCTGCGCAACGGCACCACCTCGGCACAACGCATCAACATCACCAGCGGCGACCTGACCACCGCCGGCGGACAGCTCTCGGCCACCGGCACTGAGGCGCTGCAGCTGACGGTACGCAACCGCTTGGACAACACCGGCGGCACCGTGGGCAGCAATGGCGCGGTGGATCTGACCGCAGCGCATTTCATCAACGACCAGGGCAAGCTGATTGCCGCCGGCACCGGCGCCTCGCGCCTGCAGGTCACGCAACAGTTGGACAACCGGGGCGGCACGCTCTCCAGCAATGGTGATGTGCAACTGCAGACCGGGCAGTTGAACAATGCTGGCGGCACCGTGCTGGCGGCCGACAAGGCCACGCTGCAGCTGAGCGTGGATGGCCTGCTGGACAACCGCAACGGCGGCCGCCTGACTGCCGGTGGCGACCTGAGCCTGGATGCGGACACGCTGGATAACCAGGGCGGCGCGGTTGAACACGCCGGTGACGGCGAACTGCAGATCGCCGTGAACACACTGCATGGCAAGGGCGGCACGATTGTCGGCAATGGCCTGCTGGATCTGCAGGGCGAGGCCATCGATCTGCAGGGCGGCACCACGCGCGCCAGGCAGGTGGCGATCAGCGCCGGCAGCCTGACCACGGCCGACGGCACGGTGGCTTCCACGGGCGATCAGGCCCTGCAGCTGCAGGTGCGCGATGCGCTGAACAATGACCGCGGCACCATCGCCGCCAATGGCGCGCTGGAGGTGGCCGCCGGGGCCTTGTCCAACCGCGAAGGCACGCTCAGTGCGGCCGGTACGGCCGATACGCAACTCACCATTACCGGCCAACTGGACAACAGCGCCGGCACGATTGCCAGCAACGCGCAGTCGCTGACGCTGGCGGCGGGCAGCCTGGTCAACGAAGACGGCACGCTCAGCCATGCCGGCACCAAGGACTTGTCGATCACCACCGGCCAGTTGGATGGCCAGCGCGGCCTGATCGCCACGGCCGGTGCGCTGACCTTGAACGCCGGCGCGGTGGATCACCGCAATGCCACCCTCAATGCCACGCAACTCACCGTTGATGCCACTGGCTTCGACAACCGCGGCGGCACCGTGGTGGCGACCGGCACGCAGGCCAACACGCTGCGCGTGCAGGGCACGCTGGACAACGGCCAGGGCGGCACGATTGCCAGCAATGGCGACCTGTCGCTGACGGCCACCACGCTGGGCAATGCCGGCGGCACCGTGCAGCACGCCGGCAGCGGCAGCCTGTCCATCGATGCGGCAACGATGCAGGGACAAGGCGGTACCGTGCTGAGCAACGGCGCGTTGACCCTCAGCGGACAAACCACCGACCTGCGCAACGGCACCACCTCGGCACAACGCATCAACATCACCACGGGCGACCTGACCACCGCCGGCGGGCAGCTCTCGGCCACCGGCACCGAGGCGCTGCAACTGACGGTACGCAACCGCCTGGACAACACCGGCGGCACCGTGGGCAGCAATGGCGCGGTGGACCTGACCGCTGGAAGCTTCGTCAACAATCAAGGTGTGCTGCAGGCGGCGGGAGCAGGCGTCAATCGCGTGAAAGTGGGCGGCGCGCTGGAAAACAGAAGCGGCAGCATTCTCACGGCCGGCAATGCAACGGTAGAAGCAGGCTCCTTCGACAATCGCGCGGGAACGCTGCACGCGGCGGAATCATCCCGGTTGGTTCTTGACGTGGATGGGTTGCTGGACAACCGGGACGAAGGTGTCGTTTCCGGCGGCGGCGATGCTGTGATAACCGGCGGGAGCATTGATAACCGCAACGGCACTCTGGCTGCGGGAGCTGCCCTCTCGGCAACCGCTGTTGGCAAGATCAGCAACGAATCCGGCCTGATACAGGCAGGCAAGGCGCTCACGGTCTCTGGCCAGGGCCTGGCAAACGAGGCGGGTACGGTTCTAGGCGGAAGCGTTGATGTTGATACACGTGGTGCCGTGTTGAACAACCGTTCCGGCACCCTGGCTAGTTTGAGCGGCAAGCTCGATGTCCGCAGTGGCGCCTTGGACAACACGGGCGGGTTGGTCCAGTCCGCCGCCGGGCTCAGTATCAACACCGCCGGCAATGCACTGACCAACCGGAACTCCGGTACCGCGGGCGGCATTGTGAGTGCGGGGACGCTTGCGATAACCAGCGGAAACGTGGACAACCGTGCCGGTGCGATATTCGCGCAAGGTAACGCCCAGCTGGGCACCGGGGTATTCGACAATACGCAGGGGGGCTCCCTGGTCAGCGCATCGGACTTGACGCTCCGTGCGGCTTCACTGGCCAACAACACGGGTGAGGTGAAGTCAGGCCGTAATGCCGACATCACCCTGCAGGGTGCGCTGGACAACAATGCGGGCCTGCTCGCAGCCACGGGCAACCTGGTGTTGCGGGCGACGACGGTGGACAACCGCAATACGGCGGGCAACCCGGCGCTTGGGCTCCAGGCCGACAACCTGCAGGTGAAGGCGCAGCACCTGGACAACCGACAAGGGCAGGTGATCGCAGGCGACAGCGCAAATCTTGAACTGACCGGCACGTTGAACAACAGCAGCGGCCAGGTGTCGACGGGCGGGAATCTTGTCGTGCGTGTTGACAATGCCATCAACATACAGGGCACGCTGGTGTCCGGCGGCAATCTGCAGTTGGACGCGCGCCACCTCAGTGGTGACGGAAAAGTGCTTTCGCAGGGTGATGCGACGCTGAACCTGGTCGAGGGTTTCACCAATGCCGACCAGGTGGCCGCCAACGGAAAACTCACCGTCAATACGCAGGGCTTGTTGGACAACCGGGGCAAACTGCAGGGCGGCGACCTGCAGGTCCAGGCCAATCGCATCGACAATGCCAGCAGTGGTGAGATCAGCAGCGCCGGCCTGACGCATCTCGTTGCAGGTGGTTCCATCGTCAATCGCGGCCTGCTGGATGGTGTCGTCAATCACATCCAGGCCAGCACGCTGGACAACGTTGGAAGCGGCCGCATCTATGGTGACCACGTTGCCATCCAGGCCGGGAGCCTGCTCAACCGCGCTGAAACCGTTGCCGGCGTTGACAGCGCCGCAACCATCGCTGCACGCGAGCGGCTGGATATCGGTGCAGGCGTGCTCAGCAACACCGGGCAGAGCTTGATCTTCAGTGATGGCGATGCCGCCATCGGCGGCCAGCTGGGTGCCAACCGTATTGCCGCAGGTACAGCGGCAAAGATTGACAACATCAGCTCGACCATCGAGGTCAGCGGCGACCTGGATATTGCATCGCTGGCGGTCAACAACATTCGCGAGAATGTGGTTGTCACCCAGTCGACGACGGTCAAGCCGTCGGTTCGGATGGACCAGCCGGGCTGGTTCAACAACGGCAGTAACAACGGTTCAGACTTCAGAAAAAGCTCGAATTACCGGGCCTATGAGGTGTATTACCTCAGTGCCGACGACATTCTCGAAGACACATCGTATGTGACGCCGGATGGTTACATGATCCGCAAGGCGGTCATCCGCGTCACGCCGCAGACCAGTGCCTACCTGTTTGGTCGCGGCGCGGCATATGGCGCCAAGGGGGAGCGTTCCCGGTTGGTCATGGGCGAAGCAACCATGACGATCTATTACACCGGCCGCCAGGACAACCAGGCGAATCCTGATCAGGTAGCCCAGGGCGCGGATGATCCTTTCTTTGAGTTGAGCAAAACGGAGGCTGGCTCGCCCGCCTTCCACTATGTGTACGATGATCTCTCCTACTCCAATGCCTATGGCACCTGCACGACCAACTGTGTGCAGCTCACCGCGTTGTATCAGTACAACGATCCGGAGCACATTCTCACCGAGATGCGGCGTCACCCGCAGAGACTAAGCGGCAACGAGAAGTACCGCATTGCTACCCACACGATGGTGGAGGATGTGCTTGCATCGGCTGGCGCGGATGCCGTCATCCATGCCGGCGGCAACATGCGCATTCGTACCGATGCACTGCTGAACCAATACGCGGACATCTCCGCTGACCGGAATCTGACAGTCAGCGGAATCAACCAGAGCACCACATCGGTCAATAACGTGGCCTACACGTTGTACCGCACACATTCGTTCCGGAATGTGTCCTATACATACGGTGGTTCGTCGAGCACCTGGAGCAATCCGGAAATTTCCGAACAGGTTGGGCAGGTCGGCGGACGCATCACCGCTGGCGGCACGCTGACAGTGGACGTCGGTGACCTGAGCAACCTCAACAATGGACGTAACGCGCCCAATGTCCGGGACGGTGCGCTGGTTGCCAATCTCAACACGCAAGGGCCAGCGGGCGGCAATGTTGGTCCGGGCACCGGGCAGGTGCAGGGGCCGGACCAGGCCAGTGGCCAAGGGGCTGGTGGTGCATCCGCACAGGGGCCGAATGCCGCTGATGGCGCCGGTGCGGGCTCTGATGTCGCGAGTGGAAGGTTGCAGGGCATGGGCGGCCGGAGTGCGGACGCTGCAACTGCCGCAGGGCCAGTCGGCGCTGGTGGCGCCGGTGCGGCTTCTGATGTGGTGAGCGGAACGCTGCAGGGCATGAGCGGTTCGCGTGCGGATACCGCTGCCGCGGCAGGGCCGGGCACTGCCGGTGGTGCAGGTGCTGGTGCGGGTGTCGAAGGTGGGCAATTGCAGGGCCTGGGTGGGCGCAGTGCGCAAGCTGCATCTGCCGTGGGGCCAGGCGCCGCGCAGCAGAATGGGCCCGGCGGCGACATTGCGGCCCATGGCGCATCGGCGCTGGGCAAAACCACGGCAGTGCAGGCTGAAGGCGACAACCCGGGGGTGGTGGTCACAACCACGGTCAACGGCAAGGCTCCCAATACCAGCCTGTTCAAGGTGGACGCCAACGGTGGGCGCTACCTGGTGGAGACCGACCCACGCTTTGCCAACTACCGCGATTGGTTGAGTTCAGACCATCTGTTGTCGCAGATGGGCTTTGACCCGGCCAATACGCAGAAACGGCTGGGCGATGGTTTCTACGAACAAAAGCTCGTGCGCGAGCAGATTGGTGAGCTCACCGGCCGTCGCTTCCTGGATGGCTACGCCAGTGACGAGGAGCAGTACCGCGCATTGCTGGAAGCCGGCGCAACGGTTGCCAAGGGCTGGGGGCTGCGCCCGGGCATTGCACTCACTGCCGCGCAGATGGCACAGCTGACCAGCGACATCGTCTGGCTGGTCGAGCAGACCATCACCCTGGCCGATGGCTCCACTACCACCGCGTTGGTGCCGCAGGTGTATCTGCGTGTGCAGGCCGGTGACCTGGACCGCAGCGGCGCATTGCTGGCCGGCGCCAACGTGGACATCAAGCTGCGCGGCGATCTGGTCAACCAGGGCGACATTGCAGGCCGTCAGCTGGTCTCGATAGATGCCGGCAACATCCGCAACCTCTCCGGCGCCAACATCAGCGGCCAGCAGGTGGGCCTGCAGGCTCGGCAGGACATCGACATCATCGGCAGTACGGTTACTGCCACCGATGCGATGCGTGTGAACGCCGGTGGCAACATCACCGTGGCCTCCACCACGCAGTCGTGGGATACCGGCGGTTCGTCGCAGCAGCGCACCACCACCATTGACCGCGTGGCTGGCCTGTATGTGACCGATTCCGGCGGGCAAGGGGCGTTGTCGGTGAATGCAGGCGGCGACATCAACCTGGCTGCTGCGCAGGTGGTCAATGCGGGCGTGAACGGCGCAACGGTGCTGGCCGCGGGCGGAGATCTCAACCTCGCCACGGTTACCGAAACGCGCCGCGTGGACATCATCACCGACGCGCGCAACCACTACAGCACCAGCCAGACGACCCAGGTGGGCAGTGTGGTCAACGGCGCCGGCAACGTGGTGTTGCAGGCGGGCAACGACGTCAACCTGGCCGCCGCCAAAGTCAGTGCAGGCAATGCGATTGCCGTGCAGGCCGGGCGTGATATCAATAGCACCGCCGCCATTGATGTGGCCACACTGAATGACAGCCAGGCAGGTAAGCGCTGGTCCAGGACGGTCTCGGCGTCGGACGAAACCGTGCATGGCACCGAGCTCAATGCAGGCGGCAACATCGCGCTGCAGGCCGGGCGCGATATCACCCTGCAGGCCGCCACGGTCGCCAGCGAAGACGGCGGTGTCGGGTTGTCCGCAGGCCGCGACGTCAAGCTGCTGGCCGAGCAGGAGCAGCACGACCTGACCATCGACGAGCAACGCACCAAGAAGGGCTTCCTCAAGCGCAAGACCACCACCACGCATGATGCGTGGAGTGACAGCTATGCAGTGGGAACCACGGTAACGGGCCAAACCGTAAGTGTCGCGGCGGGCAACGATCTCACCCTGCAAGGTGCGCAGGTTGTCGGTGACGGCAACGTTGGCCTCTTCGCTGGCAATAACGTGGTAATCGAGTCAGCGCAGGACACCCGCCAGGAAACACATGATTTCAGGCAGAAGAAGTCAGGCCTGACTGGAGGCTTGTCCGGTGGTGTGGCAAGTGTGGGTTATGGGAAATCCTCGACCACCACGCAAAGCACGCTGGAGAGCACCACCCAGGTGGCGTCAGCGGTGGGGTCCATCAACGGGAACCTCACGGTAAGTGCCGGCAACCAGTTGACGATTGCGGCCTCTGATCTGGCTGCGGGGCAAGATCTGACCTTGGCTGGCAAGGACATCAATCTGATCGCCCGCCAGGATACCCTGGACACAAAGAACAGCGCATCGAGCAAATCCAGCGGGTTCTCGGTGGGTGTGACCTATGACCCCGGCAAGGCGTACCGCAGTGCCCGTGACTCCACCACCAGTGGGATGGCGGACAGCGGCTCGACCATGGGCAAGATCACCCGCACAGCCGAAGGTGTGGCTTCCGGTTTGAGTGCGGCGACCACGCCCGTGGTTGTTACTGCAGGTAGTCAGCGTTCCAACAATAACCAGAGCGACTCGATCAGTGATGCGCGGGTCAGCCAGCTCAGCGCTGGTGGCGACCTGACCTTGATTGCCAAGGGAGGCTCCATCTATAGCCAAGGTGCGCAGATGGCAGCTGAAGGTGATGCCCTGTTGCTGGCGACCAAGGACATCGTGTTGGATGTGGCCCACAACACCGAAAGCAGCGAGGGCAGTAGTCGCAGCAAGGGCTGGGGCATGGCCAACAATACCAACGGGTTGCCGTTCGGTACCAACAACGCGCGTGGCGAAGGCAGCGGCAGTAGCGACACCATCACAGGTACCCAACTTTCGGTAGGCGGTGGCGTGCGTATGGCCACCAGCGAAGGCGATATTCGCCTGACAGCAGCCAATGTCGTGGCTGAGAAGGACGTGAACATCCACGCAGCGCGTGACCTGACGATCCGCAGTGGCCAGGACACGGTAAGCAACGCCAACAGCTCTCAAAGCAAGGCAATTGGCACGGTGCAGGTGTCCGATACCGAGAAGTTCTCCGGCTGGCATCGCCAAGAGCATGAAGACGACAGCGGACAGGTCTCGCAGGTGGCCAGCAACGTCGGCAGCCTGGGCGGCAATGTCAATCTGAGTGCCGGCGGCACCTACAGCCAGATTGCCAGCAACGTAGTGGCTGACAAGGACATCAACATCACCGCGGCGCAGATCGAAGTGCTTACCGCCGATGAGGTTGGGCACTACTCGCAGAGCGACGAAGATCTGAAAATCGGTGCATTCGCACGGGTAAAGTCGCCGCTGATCGATCTGATCAACAACGTCGACGGGGCACGACAATCTGACGGCCGGTTGGCGCAGATGCAGGGCATGGCGGCTGCGGCCAACGCCTATCAGTCGGCCAGCGCCATTGCCAATGCAGCCGACATAGGCGGGAGTGGCGCCTTGCTCAGTGCGGAGGCCGGTATCGGCTTCAAGAGTGCCAGCAGCAGTGCTGACGGCAGCAGTGTGGTCTCGCAGGGTTCTACCTTGCAGGCGGGTGGCAACCTCAACCTGACCAGTACCAGCGGCGACATCCATGTGGTGCAAGGCAACCTGAGCGCGGGCAACACGGTGAGCCTGGATTCGGCGCGCGACATATTGCTTGAAGCCGGGCAGGCGCAGCTGCAGGACAAGAGCAAAAGCAGCAATGCCGGTGCGGAAGTAGGTGTGGGTGTTTCGGTCGGTGCGCAGACCGGCGTGTATGTCTATGCAGAAGCCAGTGTAGGCAGCAGCAAATCGAACTCGAACAGCAGCACCTGGCAGAACACCACCCTCAGTGGCCAGAACATCTCATTGAAGGCCGATGGTGACACCACCCTGCGTGGTGCCGCGGCCACTGCTGACCGCGTTGATGTACAAACGGGTGGCATGCTGACCATCGAATCGCTGCAGGACGTGGCTGAAAGCATGTCCAAGAACAGCCAGGTGGGCGGCCGCGTGCAGGTGTCGTTCGGTACCGCGTGGAGCGCAGACGGTTACGTCAGTGCAGGTAAGGCCAATGGTAGCTACCAGGGCGTGGGCCAGCAGTCGGGATTGTTTGCTGGTGACGGCGGTTACCACGTGGATGCGGGACACGTGAATTTGGTCGGCGGCGCGATTGCCAGTACCAATGCGGGCAACAGCGAATTGACCGCACAGACGCTGACGTTCACCGACTTCAAGAACGAGATGGACTACCGGGCGAGTTCGGGCAGCATAAGTGGTGGGTTCGGATCGGCCGGCAATGGGCGTGCCGATGCTGATGGTAAGCCCGTTGGGGCACCTGGTGTTGGAGGGCAGTTCAAAGACATCGGCAATAACATTGCTAGCGGCAGTTATGGCTCGGCAAATAGCACTTCATTTAGCCCGGGTATTCCGTTATCCGAGAGAGGCCATGATAGCTCCACCACATACGCCACGTTGACCGAAGGTGAAATCTCTATTGGAGGTATGAAGACGACCGTCGCCGAGTTAGGCGTAAACGGCGATGCGAGCGTCGCGCACCATGCCATAGATGCACTGCCGGACTTGCGGAAGGTGCTTTACGAACAGCGTGCAATGGCGCAGGCGACCGGGACGGTGGTCGATATGGGTCTTCGCATCCGTGCCGACATCAATGTCTCGATAGATGAGGCAGCGCAGCGGAAGGAAGATGCCAAAAAGCAGTTGGCAGATCCCGTGCTGAGTGCAACGATGACGCCTGATCAGAAAGGGCAGCTTATTGCGACGGCTCTTGAAGCTGATCGGGAGATTGAGCGTCTGCAAAAAGCGGGTGTGCTAGTCGGAGCAATTGCGAACGGAATTGCTGCGTCCTCGGGCGGCGCGGGTCAAGTCGTCACGGCTACACTGACGCCAGCAGTCTCATATCAAATTGGACAGTATTTTAAGGAAAACGCTGCAAGAAATGCCATGGACGGCGGAACTCGCGGTGAGGAGGGGGGCGCTACACATCTACTGGCGCACGCACTACTCGGCGCTGCAGTGGCCTCGGCGAATGGCGACAGCGCGCTAATTGGGGCGCTGGCAGCAGGAGGTGCAGAGGCTGCCGCGCCGTCGATTGCCAAGTTTCTATTTGATAAGGACAGTGGTGATCTTTCCGCTGGGGAGAAGGAGGCTGTGAGTTCGGTAGCAAGCATCGGTGGTGCGATGCTGGGCTCTTTCCGTGAAGGTCTGCTCGGTGCGGCTGCAGGCAGTGCTGCGGCCAGGAACGCTGTCGACAACAACTGGGGGGAAGTTGGGCACTATTCAACCATGGCAACCATTCTGTATTTGGCGGGCTTCAAAGAGCGGGATGCAAAAGCGATCGCGCTTGCTGCATGGTCGCCCGACACTGACAAGCGGGCTGCTATAACCGCGGAAAACATTGTCCGTGGCAGAGAGCCAGATATGCCGCAGCAATACAACCATCTCTTGAGTGGTGAAACGGACCCGGTGAAGGTCAAGGCTATACAGGAATATTGGGGGGATAGGGTTTCTATAATACTGGCGGATATTAAGAGGAATGAGGGGGATTCCGCAGCAAAGCAGGCAATTCTCTCGAATAAGGAGAATCAACGGGCTCTGCATGCCTTGGGTGATTCATTTGCGCACGTGCAGCGAGATGGCACCCATTTCAAGCCGGTGCTGGGGCACGGATATGCATCAGTTGAAAAGGAGGGAACCCGAGATCCGGATGATCCCTATACACACCCGGATGCATATGTCGAGTATAGTCTCGCGATCTATAAAGTCGCAGCTGCTGCCTCGCAGACCGGAGCATTGCGCGATTCCAGCTATGTTGCAGACCTGGCCTCTAGGGTTGCTGCAGTAGAAGAGACGGGGATGCAGAAAGATATCTTGGATGTTGCGGCGTCGTTCTTTATGCCAACGAGAACATCGGGCTTGGTTAATTCCCCTGTAGGGGATTGCAGTTTTTGGTGTGCTCTTGTTCCGGTTGGTCGGAGAGTACAGCCAGAGCTTGAGTGGCTCTATCGTGAGGAGTCACAGATTCCTCTACCTCCAGTGATCGACTGGACTAAATTTAATCAGGGCAATTGGTGATCTTGGAATGGCTAATGTTAAGAGTGGGTTTCGGCGCGTTGGCATGAAAATGGCTGATTGGTTGCATCTTTCCATTTGGATGTTTTATATATGTTATTTTTTGCTTATGGTTGTAAATCGAGTGTTTTTTCGTGGTCCAAATTCTTACTGGTTGAATTACACGGGTTATATGCGTTGCGAAGGTCCAGTGCTTCTTTCCAGTCTGTTTGCTATCCCGGCGCTCACGGCTGTGGTTATAGTGCGAATAGGGGTGATGAGGCGGATAGCTCCAGCTGAGGTACTGGTAGTGCTCGCGGGTTGGGGGGTGCTGCTTTATAATCTATCTTTCGCCATTCGCTCCTAGAGGACGAGAAAAATAGGTAAAGCAGGGGGCGAAGTGAATTGCCATGAATTCCATGGATAAGGTGGTCAGGGGGCACTTCCGACCTGTTGATATTGCTGCTCGATCCGAAACGGGGGTTGAGAGCAGGGAGTGGAGTCGGTTTTTAATAACTCCGATCTGACCCCTGTTTTAAATTGTTTACTGAGACGGATTGGATCGGTCCTGCGATGGGACCTTCCCTTGGCGGCCTAAGTTTGGATTCGAGGAATCGGCTGGAGATGGCAATATTGGGGCCGATCTTCGGAGCCCCTGGTGCCTACACGCAGATGCTTAGGGGAACCCTTGAGCAAGTTGTCGGTGCTAATCGTGCGGGTGCTGCTGCGTTCGATCTTGCCGGGATCTGGCTGGTCGAGCAGACCATCACCCTGGCCGACGGCTCCACCACCACCGCGTTGGTGCCGCAGGTGTATCTGCGCGTGCAGGCCGGTGACCTGGACCGCAGCGGCGCATTGCTGGCCGGTGCCAACGTGGACATCAAGCTGCGGGGTGATCTGGTCAACCAGGGCGACATCGCAGGCCGTCAGCTGGTCTCGATAGATGCCGGCAACATCCGCAACCTATCCGGCGCCAACATCAGCGGCCAGCAGGTGGGCCTGCAGGCTCGGCAGGACATCGACATCATCGGCAGCACGGTTACTGCCACCGATGCGATGCGTGTGAACGCCGGTGGCAACATCACCGTGGCTTCCACCACGCAGTCGTGGGATACCGGCGGTTCGTCGCAGCAGCGCACCACCACCATTGACCGCGTGGCGGGCCTGTATGTGACCGATTCCGGCGGGCAAGGGGCGTTGTCGGTGAATGCAGGCGGCGACATCAACCTGGCTGCTGCGCAGGTGGTCAATGCGGGCGTGAACGGCGCAACCGTGCTGGCCGCGGGCGGAGATCTCAACCTCGCCACGGTTACCGAAACGCACCGCGTGGACATCATCACCGACGCCCGCAACCACTACAGCACCAGCCAGACGACCCAGGTGGGCAGTGTGGTCAATGGCGCCGGCAACGTGGTGTTGCAGGCAGGCAACGACGTCAACCTGGCCGCCGCCAAAGTCAGTGCAGGCAATGCGATTGCCGTGCAGGCCGGGCGTGATATCAACAGCACCGCCGTCATTGACGTAGCCACGCTGAATGACAGCCAGGCAGGTAAGCGCTGGTCCAGGACGGTCTCGGCGTCGGACGAAACCGTGCATGGCACCGAGCTCAATGCAGGCGGCAACATCGCACTGCAGGCCGGGCGCGATATCACCCTGCAGGCCGCCACGGTCGCCAGCGAAGACGGCGGTGTCGGGTTGTCCGCAGGCCGCGATGTCAAGCTGCTGGCCGAGCAGGAACAGCACGACCTGACCATCGACGAGCAACGCACCAAGAAGGGCTTCCTCAAGCGCAAGACCACTACCACGCATGATGCGTGGAGTGACAGCATCGCCATCACCACCTCGCTCAGTGGCGAGACGGTCACGGTAGCGGCCGGGCGCGACCTTGTTTCGCAGGGCGCGCAGGTGGCCGGTACGGGTGATGTGTTGTTGGCGGCGAGGCGGTACGTGGTGCTGGATACTGCGGAGAACACGCACACCGAGGTGCACGACAAGACCGTCAAGAAGTCGGGCTTGTTCTCCGGCGGTGGGGTCGGCTTCACCATCGGCAAGCAGCAGACCGACACCACCGCTGATATCACCGAAACCACTCACTCGGGCAGCCTGATCGGCAGCATCGAAGGTCGCGTGGACATCGCCGCCGGGCGCGATGTGTCCATCACCGGCAGCGATGTCCTCAGCCGGGAAGGTATCGGCATCATCGGCCAGAACGTCACCATTCAGGCCGCCGAAGACAGCAACGCCGTAGTCGAGACGCAGAAGTTCAAGCAGGCCGGTCTCAATGTCAGCTTGAAGGGCGGAGCCGTGGATACGGCCATGGCGCTCAAGCACACCGTGGAGCGCGCAGCCGACGCCAAGGACGGCCGCCTGAGCGCACTGTACGCAGCCAAGGCTGGGCAGACGCTGTTCTCCGGCGGTCAGAACAGCGGCATGAACAGCCTGAAGGGCTTCGGAAGCCAAGTGGATAAGGCGAAGGCCGACGTGAAAAATGAGGACCAGACCACAGGTGGCCTCAGCCTTCGGATTGGTATCGGCGCCAGCAAGAGCTCCAGCTCCAGTGAATACAACGCCACGGCAGCGTCAGGCAGCCGCATCGCCAGCGAAGGGGATGTGGTCATTCAAGCCACGGGTGATGGCCAGGGCAATGGCGGTGACCTGAAAATCATCGGCAGTCAGGTCGAGGGCGACAACGTCACCCTGGCAGCGGCCAATGACCTGATTCTCAAGTCGCAGAAGGAAACGCGCGAACAGGTCGAGCGCAACAAATCATCCAGCGGCGAGATCGGCATCACCATCGGCTCGGAGGCGGGTATTGGGGTCTACGTTGCTGCATCTGCTGCCAAGGGCAAGGGTGATGGTGGTGGCACCACGCATGCGGAAACCACGGTGGATGCCGCCAATACGCTCACGTTGATCAGCGGCCGCGACACCACGCTGGAAGGTGCGCAGACGCGAGGCGAGACCGTCATTGCCAATGTCGGTCGCGACCTGGCGTTGATTAGTCAGCAGGACAGCAACGACTACAAGCGCAAGGATGTGTCCGCTGGCATCGACGTGGCAGTGGGCACTGGTGGTGCCGCGGTCAGCGCCAACTACAACCAGAGCAAGATCGACAGCACCTACACCAGCGTCAAGGAACAGACCGGCATCCAGGCCGGCGACGGTGGCTTTGATATCACTGTGGGTGGGCACACACAGCTGACCGGGGCGGCGATTGCCAGCACGGCTGATGCCGCGCTGAATCGTTTGAGCACCAGCAGCCTGTCTGTCGAAGACCTGAAGAACGAAGCGGCGTACAAGGCCAACAGCGTCGGCATCAGTGTGAGCGGCAGTACCTCCGGTGGCATGAATGCCCCCGCGCCGAGCCTGGGCGTGCCACAGAGCGAAAACAGCAGCAGCGTGACGCGTAGTGATATCGCAGCGGGCACGGTGGAGGTGCGCAATGGCGACACCAGCGCGCTTGATGGACTGGATCGCAATGTTACGGCCCTGCAGCAGGATGGTCTGAAGGAGATATTTGACCAGCAGAAGGTGCAGGAACGGCTGGAGATGGGGCAGGTTGCAGCAGAGGTGGGAATGCGTGCGGCCGGTGGTTTGGCGGAGAAGATGGGCTGGAAGGAGGGCAGCAAGGAGAAGGTAATTCTCCATGGCGCAGTAGGTGCTGCTATTGCAGCACTGGGCGGTGGTAGCGTCCTGGATGGACTGACGGGTGCCGCAGCAAGTCAGGCAGCGAGCCTGGCAGCACTGAAATATCTGAGTGGCGCACAAATCGATCCAGACTCGTCGGAGGGTAAGGCGCTGATGGAGCTGGTGAGCATCGCCGTCGGTGCTGCGGTGGGCGGTGGCAGTGGCGCTGCGACTGCGTTGGCTGGGGAGCAGTTCAACCGGCAGTTACATCCGGATGAAGTTGCATTTCTTAAACGAAAAGATGTTGTCGACGACTATGTTAGGTATATGGCGGAAAATGGGATTGTGCTTACCAACGAAGAAGCGCATGTGCGATTGGATAGATTTGCCGCAGCTGGTGAGGATATGCAGTGGGCCAAGATAAATGGCCGAGATTCGCTGACTGAGTCGTTTTTGGATAAGAGGGCTGCCAATTTGTCCTATGTTGACTCCCGAGGGCGTGATCATGAATTCTTTAAAAGTACAGCAAGTGAATACCGGGATGAGACGCAGAATCTTAAGGCTCTTCTCGGAAGCCTGAGTCCCGGGTCGGGTACTTTTTTGTATTTGAAAAATAATGCGGTGCAGATTGACCTTGGTGACTGGAACCAGCGATTCAAGGCAGGGCAGGCAGCAGGCCTCGCCCGTGCTGAAGGCGAGGCGGGGTTAGGAAGTGACGTCGGTAGGCTGCTTTCCGGTCTGTGGGGGTTGCCTGGCTATTTATCTCGATCAGCAAGTGATAGTCAAGTCGGGCCGTTAGATGACGTGCAGATGGCTGACTACTACCAAAAACTTCTTCTGCTGCAAGATCGAGCTGAAGCGGCAGGCTATGTCTATGAGTATGATTGGGCCACTATTCAGCGATTGATGTGGACAGGTGTTCTTGCTGCAGAGGTCGGCGGGGTGATCGCCAGAACTACTGCGAAAGCAGTAAAGGGAATATCTGCTGATATCGCTTCGGGCCGTAAAGTTGAAGGTAATAACCTGGTTGCCGGGGCTATAGCCGACTCGGAGGCAGGCGCGCCCCCAGTCGCGCGAGCAGATGGAGCCGCGGATTCCGCAGCTGGCGTGAAATTGCGTGATGACCTGCGCGTGCGCGAGTTGGAGTCACGAGCCCGAGACCTGGAGTTAATCTCGGCCCTCGACGATAGGCTTGCTAAGGCAGCTGCTGGTGGTGCCAATGGATATCTAAATTTCGGCATTGGGCACGCATCTGCCGCCGAGGCGAACAGATTGGGCGTACTTTGGGTCGGTGCCGGAGCGAGAGAGATAACAGGTGGATTAGGTCTTGTTAGTGCTGATGGTACTAGAATCTATCGCTTTCCCACGGCCAAGCAGAATTCTAAGCATGCTGAAACCGGAGTTCAGGCGAATTTTGAGAGGTATGATGTCGACTCGACAGGAAGAAGGGTCAAGGTTTCCAATGGGCATCTCGATGTGAGGGTTGGTGATGAAGGCTGAATTGAAAGGTGTTTTTTCGGACTTATTTGATCCAATTGAATATATTCCCAATGATGTAAGGAACTTCTTCGTCTCGTTGCGTTTGTCAATAGGTGTGGTGGGGAGTGAGGCGGCGGACAATTTCGATCTATGTGTATGTACGCCGTTGTGGCTAAAGGATGTAGGGGGGGATCATTGGGGGAGGTTCTTGCTGATCGTCGATAGTTACGATTATTGGAGGATAGTTCGTCTTGTTGAAGGCTACATTGGAGATTGCAAGGGTGAGTCTTGGGTCGAACTGGCCGGGAAGTTGTCTCGTATGTTCCAATGGGAATTTGAGGACTACGCAGAATAAGCGGTGAGAATTGTATTGGGTTCGCTCGTGTGTTCTATTGGCCTGACGGACTGGTAGTTCACCTTGTGAAGCCTGTTCCTTTAAAAGCTGTTACACCAATAGACTAAGAGGAGCCGGGGGTAGATTGAGCTGCCCCGGATTCCATGGGCAAGGTAGTCAGGGGGCACTCCCGACTTGTTGATACTGCTGTGACCTGTAAAGGCGTGATGTAGCCGGGGGGTGAATCAAACCAAGCTCGGTTATAGAACAGCTCGATGTACTCGAAGATTGCCGTCCGTGCTGCTTCTCGACTGACAAAGGGGCGGCGATCGTTGATTTCGAGCTTCAGATTAGCGAAGAAACTCTCAATCAATGCTTCGACTCGCCATCGTTCGGTTTCAGAATAATACAGGATTCGATGAAAACTAAGAAAGCAAGGGGCCAAGTTGTTTTTTTTTTTTTTGTAAAGATCGGATTATGCCTCCTGTTTTCCGTGAATAACGAAGGCGAAAGTCATGATGCGTGATTATGGCGTGATTATCGAGGAGCGTCGCGAGTGGTTGTCGCAGTCGGAGGCGATGACTGCCCGAAAGGTTGTGCGGCTTCAAGAGAGTTTGGATGATGAGTCGTCTGATGGCCTGCTTCTGGCATCGACGACTCTTCCCTTTTTGTCTATTCTTTACGGCTCTAAAGGTCTTATTGCAATCGAGGATGGGCATGCTGAAGAGGGGGCGATTTATCGTTCCCTGCTATATCGTTTTTGGGAGATAAGGATTCGTGTTGCGTCGGCAGCTAAGCGATCATTCATGAACCCTGTAGGGCCAGGTAGGGATCTCTCCATTCTTATACCTAACGCCGCATGTTTGATTTTCGCTTTTGTTGCTTTAGGTGATAAGGCTCGCGTTCGATTGATGTTGGGCGCACTTCGATTTTTGCTCGGTGGTGTTGATGTAGATAAGGTGCATTTGGATTTTCATGTTGTGAACTTCTCTGTTTGGCTGGGTGATAATTATCTTCAAGGTAAACAGGCTGTGCTGGTTGGGGCTGCAGGCGGGATTGATCAATTTGGTATATATAGTGGGGTGGTTCAGGGCTGGGGTACAGGTCGCGTGGCGGAGTCGATTCCGACTTTATTGGAATATCATTACGCTAATACCGATGATGACGGTGTTGGTCGTATCCCAGGATTCGTCTGGTGTCCATTTGACGCTATTCCATTCGAGGTCGTCGCGATAATTGGATTGAACTCGTCACTTGGAGTCGATTTTTCTCCAGTTCAGGGGCGGGTTTTGCATTATTTGGCCGCGCTGGACTTGATCGCGAAAGGTACGGTGGATTCAAATATTGATCGTATTGAAGATATATTTAGAGTCCATTATTCTTGAAGGGTTCCGCGGGCAAGGCAGGGGCTAGAGTTGGGTTTTAAATAACTCAATTTCGGACCCTGTTTTGCATCAATCACCGAGTCGAACTTCCAAGGGCGATGCCGTAGAGTGTAAATGGCAGTTCCTAATGGAAACTTGTGGGTAGGTCCGCTGAAGGTTAACCCGTTTGCATTGGGGGCGGATAATGCGATGAATGATGTTGAGAGCCTTAGGGTTAAGGCCGTTGTTCTGCGGGATGTTTTGGAAAGGTATGCTGCGGTTGATCGTAATGCAGCTTTGGCTCTCATGGCCATGATGCAGACATTTTCTGATATTCAGAATGGGCTTATTGTTCCGCCTTGTGACAATGAATTCAGGTGGTATTTTGCCAATACAGACTCACCTTTGTTCGAGTATGCGGATCTGGGTGAGGCGGCAGCTCAATATTCCAAAGCATTGGAGCTGTGGTCTGATGAGTAATGTCTGGTGAAATGCGGTGGAGTCGAGTTGTATGAGTTCATATTTTGAGCTGTCAAGGGATGTTTTAGTCATCCTGTATTGAGTGATCTGAAACTCTGTCTGTCCGGATTCGGATGCTGTTGGACTTCTTCCTGGCTCTTATTTTCGTTCCAGGTGGTCGACATGGAGGTTATTCTTGATGCTTGATTTAAAGATGATTGCGCGAGTAGGCGTTGTTCTTGGTTGTTGCGCCTTGATGTCGGGCTGCTTCATCAAGGAAGTAGTAAAGAGCGAGCTGTCGTCTTACGACGAGCCAAGGCACGACGGCGTGGCGTACCTGAGGGTCGTGGGCTCGCGCAACGTCAAGGTCTATCCGGACAGCACCTGCGTGAGTTCCGACGTTCCGGGAAGCGGTTATCCGGCGGGCCCCCAGATGGGTGGGCAGCGCAAGCGCGATTTGGGCATGCCTAAAACTACCGATGTTCCCAAGCACTTCGTCGAGATGGCAGTGCGTCCTGGGCAGCCCATAACGGCGGGCTTCTCATTCTATTTTGAATCCCAGCGCTCCGCTGCTGGACGCCCGGGTTCAGTTGAGCGTGGCTCGGCGAGCTGCTATCAGGCGCGAAGCTTTGTCCCTGAGGCCAACCAGAATTACGAAATGCGTGCGCATTGGACGAGTCAAGGCTGCGGTGTCGACGTGTCGCTAGTGCTGGTAAACGCTGATGGCTCGGTTATTCGCCGGCCGACTTCTAGTGAGCCTGCGAGTTCTTGCCCTGTTGATCATAGGGCTAAATGATCCGCGGTCATTCTATGAAAACAGGGGTCAGAGTCGGGTTTTCAATAACGCCACTCTGGCCCCTTCTTCTACAGGGAAGTTGGATCAAGAAGGCCGGGATTTAGGCGTGCGACCTGTTTTGCCCGACTTTCAATTGACCTGGTTCTGTTGAGGTTGTCCTTTATGGGATTTGATTATGAGAATGGACGGCTTCTGCTGGTAATGGAATGTCTGAGGTATGCGCTGCTGCCATATAGCTCGCTGGACAAGTACGTTAAGAGTCTGCTGGGCGAGGAAGGGCCTGGCGGAGGAGACCCTGGCTGGTGGATAGTTTGGGTCGAGAACGAGGATGAGGCTGTTGATCCTGATGCATGGCGGGAATTCATGGACTGCAGCTCATTTGGGACTGGATGCTTTGAAGCTTGGCTAGAGGATGAGATGGGCGTCTCGAACCCCTCATATGGTTACTACTCAAAAGAAGAGGTTTTTTCTTGCGTTAGAGAGAAGTTGCGACGCATGGAATTCGAGTGGCCAGAGCGGCGCGATGAGGCTCGTTCCCTTTCAATTAGATTCAAATATCCATAATGCGGAAAAAGCACGGGTAAAATCGGTTCGTAAATAGCCTTGCTCCGATTCCTGTTTTGCTGAAATACGACGTCAGGACCATAGATGTGGGAGGGTGCAAGGTGATATATCGGGCTGCAATGCTTTCTAGTGAGAAAAGTAGGGGGCAAGGAGAACTGGGTCGGAGTCGGTTTTCGTAGGAATCGGTCTTCGCTCCTGTTTTGGGCAGCCAAACGAAATCCCGTTAAGGACTGAGGAAGGTGGACTCAATTGCTGTGATGTATCAGATGGGATTCGTCGCTTTGAAGGCAGGGGTCAGAGTCGGGTTTTCAATAACTCCACTCTGCCCCCCTGTTTTCCTCTTGCTTCCGAATGAACTAGGTGCCCCTATTTTTGCCCCGACGCGTCAGGTTGCTTGGGATTCCAAAGCGAATAAGTAAGCTTTTGATGTCGATGTCTACGGGAATTCAGTGCCTCATCCCGAAATTAAGGCTGAATGGAAGATGTATTATCCGCAGGAGAAGCGTTCGTGACGGCGTTGAAGTATTTGTGCTTATATAGGGAGCGAGATTACGCGCGAGCGGATGTGTCGCAGCCCAGTATCCATGACAATATGAATTTCTTGCCTGAACGGGCTGCTTGCGAAATAGCTAGTTATATGGGGAAAGGTCTTGTTCTCTTGGAGTTTGTTAGTCCTGTTTCCGACCCTATCAATAGTGATGATATGGTTAGAAATGCCATATTCTCTGATGGAGTTTATGCTTGGGATGGTGTGGTAATGAATTGGATTGAAAGATATCGGATTCGCTTGCCGGATGAGTTTATGCGGCATTTCCATTCGGTCGTAAGTAAGGATATTCCAGTGACGGAACAGGATGCTGAGCGCTTGTTCGATGAGTTCCGGTCCGCTTCAAAAATTTATCTTCGAGAACAAGGGGCATAGCCGGAGGTTTAATAACTCCACTCTGACTCCTGTGTTCCTGTTTTCGTGTCGGGCTACAATGCCTCCTAGTGGGGTCGTTTCGGTTATTGCCTATTATCCGGGGCAGTGAATATGAGTGTTGGGATATTTGACTGCATCGCCAATGTTAAAATGTTGTATCGCAGTTTTGATGCGAACGCTGAAAATTGGGATTTGGCGATACGTGAGCTAGTGTCGGAAATTGAAAATGTATCCAATCCGGATGTTCTCGAGCGGTGTATTCTTGAGGATGAGAATTGGGCAATTCCGGTGGGTGAGCGGATTTTTATTCTGAGGAAGGCGAAAGATCTTGGAGCCTCATCTGCTGAATTTTTGACTGATTACTACGGATATCTTTCAGCGCATTTGGATCCTGGTGTTGAGTGGGACGAGGCGGAGCAGGCTCTGGCGCGGATTTTGAAGTTGAGAGAATAAGAGAGAAAACAGGGGTCAGAGTCGGGTTTTCAATAACTCCACTCTGACCCCTGTTTTGCGTTTTGCAGTGAGTCCAGGTAAGCAGTGAGTAATGTTGAGAGCCGAAAAGTTAAAGCTGCCGCTCTGTAGGGTATTTTGGAGAGGTACGCCGCGGTTGATCGTAATGCAGCAGCGTACTGACTGTTGTGGCTGAGCGGTCGGGGGCTGGAGCGGCTTCAGATCGTTGATACGGCAAAGGGTGAAGTGCGTATATGGGGGCGTGGAATGGGTTGGAGGGATTAATGTCAAATTTTGAAGATAAGTCCGTGGTTTTGGAGATTCTTAGTTTGGATGAGACTATGGATCCCCCTGCGCGCCTTCTTTCGCGGCCAGATTGGCTGGATATTCTTGTGGCTATCAGGGCTGTGTATGAGAATGACGGCTTCATCTATTTGAAGATATTGGAGCCAAAGAGTTCCTACGTGAGGGAGCTCTCCATGAAGTCGATTCAGGGAAGCTATAGGCTGATTGCTTTGACGCGATCGGAAGACCCTAAAAGTGGACTTTTGGAGTGGCGAAGAAACGAGGATAGGTTTGAGGCGAGCGTAAGGTTCGGAAATGACGAGTGGGATGCTCGAACGATATGTTTAGACATTTCCGTAGCCGAAAATATTTTCAGGGAAATTTTTGATTTTGGTGATATCGAGACACACTTGAGTTGTATGAGATCTCAGTGGGATCCTTGAGTTTTGAATGCCCTGTATCAGGTGGGAAAGAAAGGGGCGCGTCGAAGGAGGGTAAAAAAGGGTCCAAAACAGGGGCGGAGTGAACTGCCCCGAATTCCATGGATAAGGTAGTCAGGGGAAACTCCCGATCTGTTGATATTGCTGCTCGGTCTGTAAAGGTGTGGTGTGCCGAGAGCCGAATGAAGCCGGGCTCGGTTATAGAAGAGCTCGATGTACTCGAAGATGGCCCTCCTTGCTGTTTCTCGACTGACAAAAGGACGGCCATCGTTGATTTCGAGTTTCAGATTGGCGAAGAAACTCTCAATCATTGCGTTGTCGTAGGGCATGCCGGTGCCGATTCCGGTAGTTCAATGTTCGGCTTAGTTGGAGGCATCCGGTTCGTGGTGCTGGCGAAACTCGGCGGACGTCAGCCCGCCAAGGCTGTCGTGAAGTATCCCGGTGTTGTGATGGGCCATATGGCGTGTGGCAACTCCGCGTGAGCTGCGAGGCACAAGGTTGGCCAGGTGCATTCAAGTGGAATGCACGCAGCCGTGGACCTGGCGGACATTGAGCTTCAATCGGGCCAGCGGTGCTGGAGGTACCAGACTCCGTACTTTCTCCGGTTCATTGGGGAAAGTGGCGAACGCGACGAACGGCGTCCTTGATGGCAGTTAGGCAGGCAGGGTGCTCAACGCACCCCGTGCATCATCCGTTTCAGCAGCGGTGACACCGCAAGCGCCAGAACCGCGCAGCCCAGGCCAATCCACATCAGCAGCCAGAACAGGTGTTCGTAGCGGGCCGCGGCTTCGGCGATATTCATCACTTCGCCTTCGGGCACGTCGATGGCGGCGAGCTTGCCGAACAGGGCGGCGAGTGTTTCGGAGAAGGCGGTGGCCAGGAACCAGGTGCCCATCATCAGGCTGACCACGCGCGGTGCCGCCAATTGGGTGACTGCCGACAAGCCCACCGGCGACAGGCACATCTCGCCGATTTCCAGGATCAGGTACGCCAGCACCAGCCACCACACGCTGGCCATCTGCCCGGTGAGGCCCACCTGCTGCGCGGCCAGTGCCAGCGGCACGAACGACAACGCGGCAAACACCAGGCCGAAGGAGGATTTGACCGGCTTGGAAGGATCGAGCCGGCGCTTGTCCAGCCAGGCCCACAGCGCGGCAAACAGCGGCGCCAGCAGCACCAGGAACAGGGCGCCCAGATAGGTAAGCGAGCCGGCGGTCTGCGGCAGCACCAGGCAGTCGCGCACCAGCATCACCAACATGGCAATCACGATGACGGCGAACAGGGTGCGCGGTGCCGTGGATGCGGGGTTGCGGTCGGACAGCCGCGCGGCCACCACGAAGCCCAGCGGTGCCAGCAGCAGCGAGATGATTGACCACGGCAGCGGCGTGCCTTCGCGGATCACCAGCGCCGGCACCAGGTCCTTGGTCAGCAGGCGGTCGGTGAAGGTGACCCACGAGCCATAGGTCTGCTCATAGAGGGTGAAGAACACCAGCGCCATGAAGATCAGCACCATCAGCGCGATCATCTGCTGGCGTTGCTCCGGCGTGCATTGGGTGCCGGTGAACCAGGCAAACCACAGCAGCACGCCGCCCAGCACCACGATCATCAGCATCAGCGCCAGGCTGATTTCGCCGCCCAGGGCGAACGCGCCGTTGGCTGCGGCCCACATCAAAGCGGCGACCGGCACGATGGCGATCACGGCCACCGCGTAGATCAGCCACTCGCGCGGCACGCCCAGTACGCGCTCACGCAGCGACGCCGGTTGTGCGGGTTCGGCATGGCCGTGCAGGTACTTCTGGCCCCACAGGAACATGCCCAGCCCGACCAGCATGCCGATGCCGGCCGCACCGAAGCCGTACTTCCAGCCATAGGCTTCACCAAGAAAGCCACAGACCAGCGAGGCAAACAGCGCGCCAAGGTTGATGCCGGCATAGAACAACGAAAAGCCCGAATCCCGGCGCGGGTCGTTGTCCGGGTACAGCTTGCCGACGATGGTGGAAATGTTGGGCTTGAGGAAACCCACGCCCATGATGATCAGCGCCAGAGAAAGATAGGTGACGCCGAGTGCGGCTTCATCGCGGACGACTTCGCCGGCGACGCGGTGTGCCTGGTGGCCCTCGAAGGCCATGCCGGCATGGCCCAGCACCAGCAGGATGCCGCCGAACACCACCGCCTTGCGCATGCCCAGCCAGCGGTCCGCCAGCATGCCGCCGAACACGGGAATGCAGTACACCAGCCCGCCATAGGCGCCCAGCAGATCCAGCCCGGCCTTGTCGCCGAACAGGTGGTATTTGGTGAGGTACAGCAACAGCAGCGCCTTCATGCCATAGAAGGAGAAGCGCTCCCACATCTCGGTGAAGAAACAGACGTACACGCCCTTCGGGTGGCCGAGGAAATCGTCCGTGCCGGTCACGGGAAGGGAAGCGGAGGACATGGGCGGCAACCAGATCAAGGCAGGCCGGCGAGTATAGGGGCCGACGCCGGTGATCCCTGCGGCACTGCGGCAAGTGGGAGGTTGGCGCATGCGGCTGTGCACAATCCGGCGCCCGGGCGTACCTCGCCTGGGTGATGCGCCGGGCCGACTGGACTTGGCGTTAAGCGGGCGTTAGCGTGGCAGCGGTTTTTTGCCATCCAAGGGCTTTACATGAACAACGCTGCGCCTGCGCAGCTCACATTCCGCGCGGTGGTTCTTGCCATCGTGCTGGCTGTGGTGCTGTCCGCTGCCAATGCTTACCTGGGCCTGTTTGCCGGCCTTACCATCGCCACCGCCATTCCAGCCGCCGTCGTCTCGATGGGCGTGCTGCGTCTGCTCGGTGGCGGCACCATTCTTGAAAACAACATCGTCCAGACCGGCGCTTCGGCCGGCTCGTCGATTGCCGCCGGTGTCATCTTCACCATCCCGGCGCTGGTCATCATGGGGTACTGGCCGGACTTCAAGTACTGGTGGGTGCTGGGCATCGCCGGTTTGGGCGGCCTGCTGGGCGTGCTGTTCTCGGTGCCGCTGCGGCGCTCGATGATCGTTGAGGATCCGCTCCCGTTCCCGGAAGGCAAGGCGGCCGCGGAAGTGCTCAAGGCCGGTGAAAACCCGGGCCCGGGCATGAAGATCCTCGGCATTTCGGCGGCCATCGGCGGCCTGGTGAAGCTGGCCGCGGCCTCGGGCCTGCGCATCTTCCCGGACGCCTGGGCACAGGCAGCCTATGTGGGCAGCTCCAAGGTCACCGCCTTCATCGGCACCAACCTGTCGCCGGCGCTGCTGGGCGTGGGTTACATCGTTGGCCTGAACGTGGGCATCGTGGTGCTGTCCGGTTCGATCCTGTCCTGGCATATCGCCATTCCGGCGTACCAGGCGTTCTTCATGGGCACCAACCCGGAGCTGGCGGCGTCCATCGCCAATGCGCCGGCAGCGGATGCGGCCTTCGCCATCTGGGGCTCGCAGATCCGTTACCTGGGCGTCGGCGCCATGCTGATCGGCGGCGTCTGGACGTTGTTCTCGCTGCGCAAGTCGCTGCTCAATGGCGTCAAGAGCGGCTTTGCCGCCGCCCGCAAGAGCAGTGGCCCGGCGCTGGCCGAGACCGAGCGCGACCTGCCGATGAAGTGGATGCTGATCGCCCTGATCGCCTTCACCCTACCGCTGCTGGGCCTGTACCAGGCCATCGTCGGCCAGTGGCATGTGTCGGTGCCGATGACCATCATCATGATCGTCGCAGGCTTCCTGTTCGTGTCGGTGTCGGCCTACCTGGCCGGCCTGATTGGTTCGTCCAACAACCCGGTTTCGGGCATCACCATCTCCACCATCCTGTTCGCCTCGGTGGTGCTGGTGCTGCTGCTGGGTGATTCCGGCCTGGAGAAGGTCGGCGTCGGCGGTGCACCGCTGGGTGCGGTGGCCGCGATCATGATCGGCGCGGTGGTCTGCTGTGCGGCTGCCGTGGGCGGTGACAACCTGCAGGATCTCAAGGCCGGCTACCTGGTTGGCGCGACGCCGTGGAAGCAGCAGCTGATGCTGGGCATCGGTGCGTTCTCCTGCGCGCTGATCATGGCCCCGGTGCTGAACCTGCTGGCCCATGCCTATGGCATTGGCGCCCCGACCGCCGAACACCCGAACTCACTGGCGGCGCCGCAGGCCAACCTGATGGCCTCGGTTGCGCGTGGCCTGTTCGGCGGTGAACTGCCGTGGACGATGATCGCGCTGGGCGCGGGCGTCGGCGCGGTGATCATTGCCATCGACGAGTGGCTGAAGAAGACCGGCAAGCGTTTCCGCGTGCCGGTGCTGGCGGCCGCCATTGGTATCTACCTGCCGCTGGAGCTGATGGTGCCGATCTTCCTGGGCGGCCTGCTGGCCCACCTGGTCGAGCGTTTCCACAAGCTGCGTGCCGACGACGAAGAAGGCCGTGACCGCGTGCATCGCCCGGGCGTGCTGTTCGCCGCGGGCCTGATCACCGGCGAAGCCTTGATGGGCATCGCCATTGCGGTGCCGATCGTGGTCAGCGGCCAGGGCGACGTGCTGGCACTGCCGCTGGGCGGCTTTGCCGAGACCTGGGCGACGCTGTCGGCCTGGGTGGGCCTGTTCGTGTTGTTCCTGGTTGGCCTGCTGCTGTATCGCATCGGCAAGAAGGGCGAGCCGGCGGCGCCGAGCAAGAGCTGATTGTTCCCTTCTCCCCTTGTGGGAGAAGGTGCCCGAAGGGCGGAAGAGGGGAGCTTTTGACTTTGATTTGGCTGGCGCTTTGGGCGTAAGCCAAAGCCAAAGCACCCTCTCCCCAACCCCTCTCCCGTAAAGGGAGAGGGGCTATATGGCAAAGCCGCCCTTGGGCGGCTTTGCTGTTTCCGGCGGTTGTCCGGGCATGACTTCAAGCCTTTGCAGTGGGGCAGGCTGGACGCCTACCATCGCGGTTTGCCTTTATCCGGGAAGATGCCCATGAAGCTCCGTCACGCCCTGTTGCCGCTGTGCCTGTTGGCTGCCTTGCCATCACTGGCCAATGCGCGCGGTTTTGAAGTCCGCGACATGGTCAAGCTGGACCGCGTGTCCGCGCCGCTGCTGACTGCCAACGGCGGCCAGGTGGTGTTTGCCAAGCGCGTGGTTGATGCCGACCTGAAGGCCAGCAGCAGCCTGTGGATCCGTGATCTGCGCACGCGCGACCTGCGGCCGCCGCAGCAATTCACGCCGGAAGGCTGGAACGTCAACTCGGCGTCCATTTCGGCCGACGGGCAGCGCGTCTACTTCCTCAGCGCCAAGAACGGCAGCCAGCAGCTGTACGTGATGCCGCTGGCCGGCGGCGCGCCGCAGCAGCTGACCGATTTCGCCACCGATGTGGACAGCTACCGCGTCTCGCCGCAGGGCGACCGCGTGGTGTTCAGCGCCGGCGTGTTCCAGGACTGTGGCTCGGACCTGGCCTGCACCAGCAAGCGGCTTGACGCCGAGAAGGCCAGCAAGACCAGCGGCCAGGTGTTCGACAGCATGTTCGTGCGTCATTGGGATACCTGGGCCGACGGCCGCCGCAACACGCTGTTCGTGGCGCCGTTGCCGGCAGCAGGCGCAGCCGCAGTGAAGGGCGCGTCGGCCATCAGCGCGACGCTGGCCGGTGATGCGCCGTCCAAGCCGTTCGGCGGCAATGAGGATTTCGCCTGGTCGCCGGACGGCACCTCGGTGGTGGCCAGCATCCGCGTGCAGGGCAACCAGGAGCCGTGGTCGACCAATTTTGATCTGTACAAGCTCGACGCCGCCGGTAAGAAGGCGCCGGTCAATCTGACCGCCGGCAACCCGGCCTGGGATGCCGGCCCGGTGTTCAGTGCCGACGGCAAGACCCTGTTCTACCGCGCGATGAAGCGCCCGGGCTTCGAGGCCGACCGCTTCGGCCTGATGGCGATGGACCTGGCCAGCGGCAAGGTCAACGAGATTGCCGCGCAGTGGGACCGCTCGGCCGACGGCATCACCTTGTCCGCCGATGGCAGCACCATCTACACCACTGCCCAGGACATGGGCGAGCACCCGCTGTTTGCAGTAAAGGTGGCCGACGGCTCGGTCAGCAAGGTGGTGGGCGAGGGCAGCATTTCGTCCTTCGACATCGCCGGCGATACCCTGGCCTTCAGCCGCAACTCGCTCAAGAGCGGCGACCAGGTGTTCACCAGCACCACCACCGCCGGCGCCCCGCAGCGTGCCATCACCCAGAGCGCCGGGGAAATGCTGGACGGCGTGAACTTCGGTGACTTCGAGCAGTTCTCGTTCAAGGGCTGGAACGACGAGACCGTGCACGGTTATGTGGTCAAGCCGCACAACTACCAGGAAGGCAAGAAGTACCCGGTGGCGTTCCTGATCCACGGCGGCCCGCAGGGCAGCTTCGGCAACGGCTGGAGCTACCGCTGGAACCCGCAGACCTATGCCGGCCAGGGCTACGCGGTGGTGATGATCGACTTCCACGGTTCCACCGGCTACGGCCAGGCCTTCACTGATGCGATCAGCCAGCACTGGGGCGACCGCCCGCTGGAAGACCTGCAGAAGGGCTGGGCCGCGGCGCAGCAGCAGTACAGCTTCCTCAACGGCGACAAGGCCTGTGCGCTCGGCGCCAGCTATGGCGGCTTCATGGTCAACTGGATCGCCGGCAACTGGAACGAGCCGTGGAAGTGCCTGGTGAACCACGACGGTGTGTTCGACCAGCGCGCCATGGGTTATGCCACCGAAGAACTGTGGTTCACCGAGTGGGAGCAGGGCGGCACGCCGTATGACGTTCCGCAGAACTACGAGAAGTTCAACCCGGTCAACCACGTCAGCAACTGGACCAAGCCGATGCTGGTGGTGCAGGGCCAGCTCGACTACCGCATCCCGGTGGAGCAGGGCCTGGCCACGTTCACCGCGCTGCAGCGCAAGGGCATCGAGTCCAAGTTCCTGTACTTCCCGGACGAGAACCACTGGGTGCTCAAGCCGCACAACAGCGTGCAGTGGCACGACACGGTCAACGGCTGGCTGAAGCAGCACATCGGCCAGTAATGCAGTGAGGAGGCGCGTCGTGGACGCGCCTCCTTTTTTTCAGGGCTGGGCGAATGGGCCGCCTATCTTCCCGCCGACAATTACACGGAGGTTCTGCAATGGGGACTTTCAGCCTCTGGCATTGGCTGATCCTGTTGTTTCTGTTTGCGGTGCTGGTTGGCGGCGTCGGGGGGATCGTCTGGCTTGTCAGCCGCGCAGCGAAGCCCTCGCCGCGTCCAGCGGTGGCAGGTACGACAGAGAGCCGTCTGCAGCAGTTGGAAGCGTTGAAGGCAAAGGGCCTGATCAGCGCGGCCGAGTACGCGCAGCAACGTGCTGCGATTGTCTCCGGCATCTAGTACATCCATGCCCTGATCGGGGCTGGGGGAGTGGTGGGGTTGTCCCGGTCGTGAGTGGCAGGGCATAGGCGAGGGAGTCGCCGCAGAAGGTCGGTCCTGCGCTATTCCTGTCTTCCGTCGTGGAGCGGTGCTGCTGCAGGTGTTTTCTTGCAGGCGCCGATGCGCCTGCTTTCAGGCAGCCAAGGGGATCAACGATGGCCGCAGCCGCAACCGGCGCATACATCACCAACGACATCATCGTGTTCGGCCTCATCGCCGCCACCTTGGGTGTTGTTTTCTGGACATCCAGCAGCAACAGCCCGTTGCTGAAGAAGTTCTACAGTTTCGTGCCGGCATTGCTGCTGTGCTACTTCATTCCCGGCATCTACAACACCTTCGGTTTGATCGACGGTGAAGCCACCAAGCTCTACAACCCGATCGCGCGCGATGTGTTCCTGCCCGCCGCGCTGGTGCTGCTGACGCTGTCCATTGATTTGAAGGGCATCATCGGCCTGGGTTGGAAAATGCTGGCCATGTACGTGGCGGCCGTGCTGAGCATCATGCTGGGGGCACTGGTCGCCTTCCAGCTCATGCGCTGGATCCACCCGGAAACGATGGCCGGCAGTACCTGGGGCGGCATGGCTGCGCTGGCCGGCAGCTGGATTGGCGGCGGCGCCAACATGCTGGCGATGAAGGAGATCTTCGAGGTCGACGCGACCACCTTTGGCCAGTTTGCGGTGGTGGATGTCGGCGTGGGTTATGTGTGGATGGCGGTGCTGATCTTCTTTGCCTCGCGTGCACCGGCAATGGACAAGCGTAGTGGCGCTGATACCACCGCGCTGGATGATCTGCGTGATCGGGTGGCCAGCTACCAGGCCCAGCACGCGCGCATTCCGCAGTTGGGCGACATGATGGTGATGGGCGGTGTCGCGTTCGGCACCGTGGCCCTGGCGCATGGCCTGGCGGGCCCGATTGCAGATTGGTTCGCGGCCAACGTGGGCTGGTCCTCATCGGTGAGCATGGACAAGCCTTTCGTCTGGGTGGTGCTGCTGGCCACATTCATTGGTCTGGGCCTGAGCTTCACCCGCGCGCGTGAACTGGAAGGCGTGGGCGCGTCGAAATGGGGCTCGATGTTCCTGTACTTCCTGATCGCCTGCATCGGCATGCAGATGGATCTGCTGGCGCTGCTGCAGAAACCGTGGCTGTTCGCGCTGGGTGTGATCTGGATCGGCGTGCACATCGTGCTGCTGTGGTTTGCCGGCAAGTTGCTGCGCGTGCCGTTCTTCTATTTCGCCATTGCCTCGCAGAGCAACATTGGCGGTCCCGCATCGGCCCCGGTGCTGGCGACGGCGTTTCATCCGGCATTGGCGCCGGTGGGCGTGCTGCTGGGGACGCTGGGTTATGCGGTGGGCACTGGCGCGGCGTATGTGGTTGGGATTGCGCTGCGGGCGATGGCTGGGGCGGGGTGAGATTAGGGCGGCTGGGTAGCTTCCCCCCTCTCCCCAACCCCTCTCCCGCCAGGGGAGAGGGGCTTTAAAACTGCAGTTGCATGGAATGTTTCAACTTGTCGCCATCAAAGCCCCTCTCCCCTGGCGGGAGAGGGGTTGGGGAGAGGGGGAAAGCACAAAGCACAAACCACCGCCTCATCAATCCCCGCACCGTGCTAGGCTCTGCCTCCCCACGCCACGTCACCCACGTGGCGTTTTCATTTCCCTTCGATCGACAGGAACAGGCCTTATGCCGACCGAAAACACCCCCGCAATCATCACCAATGACATCGTGGGGCTGGGCCTCATCGCTGCCACGCTGGCCTTGATCTTCTGGTTGGCCAGCGGCCCCACGCCGTTCTGGAAGAAGGTCTTCAGCTGGGTGCCGGCGCTGCTGCTGTGCTACTTCATCCCGGCCATCTACAACACCGCCGGGCTGATCGATGGCCACACCACCAAGCTCTACAACCCCGTCGCCCGCGACGTGCTGCTGCCGGCGGCGCTGGTGCTGCTCACTTTGTCGATTGACCTGAAGGGCATCATCAAGCTCGGCCCGAAGCTGTTGATCATGTTTGTCACCGGCACGGTGGGCATCATGCTCGGCGCGCTGGTGTCGTTCCAGGCCATGAAGCTGATCCACCCGGCGACGGTGGCCGGGGACACCTGGGCCGGCATGGCGGCATTGGCCGGCAGCTGGATCGGCGGCGGCGCCAACATGGCCGCCATGCGCGAGACCTTCAATGTCGATGCGACCACCTTCGGCCAGTTCGCGGTGGTGGACGTGGTGTGCGCCAGCATCCTGCTGATGCCGGCACTGATCTGGCTGGCCGGCCGCGCGCAGAGCATTGATGCACGCAACGGCGCCGATACTTCGGCCATCGACGACATGAAGCGCCGTATCGCCGATTACGAGGCCAAGAGCGCTCGCATTCCGACCCTGACCGACCTGATGATCATCGTCGGCGTGGGCCTGGGCATCGTCGGTGCGGCCCATGCACTGGCCGCGCCGCTGGCCAGCTGGTGCGCGCAGAACCTGAGCTTTGCCAAGCAGGCGTCGCTGGACAACCAGTTCGTGTGGGTGGTGATGCTGTCCACCTTTGCGGGCCTGGCACTGAGCTTCACCAAGGTGCGCAATCTGGAAGCGGCCGGTGCGTCCAAGGTGGGCACGTTGTTCCTGTACTTCCTCATTGCCTGCATCGGCATGCAGATGGATCTGCTCTCGCTGCTGGAGCGGCCATGGCTGTTCCTGCTGGGCGTGATCTGGATGGGCACCCACGTGCTGCTGCTGTACGTGGTCGGCCGCCTGCTGAAGGCACCGATGTTCTTCCTGGCCATCGGTTCGCAGGGCAACGTGGGTGCGGCGGCGTCGGCGCCGGTAGTGGCGGCGGCGTTCCACCCCAGCCTGGCGCCGGTGGGCGTGCTGCTGGGCACGGTGGGCTATGCCACCGGCACGGTGCTGGCCTACATCACCGGCCTGATGCTGAAGTGGATGGCCGGTGCGTAGGAGCGACCTTGGTCGCGAAGCTCGGGATTTTCGTGCGGTAGAAGATGCTGTCATCGGATGATCCATTGGCCTCGCGGCCCAGGCCGCTCCTACAACGCCAGGTTCACGTAGGAGCGACCTTGGTCGCGAAGCTCGGGATTTCCGTGCGGTAGAAGGTGGTGCCATCGGATGATCCATTGGCTTCGCGGCCCAGGCCGCTCCTACAACGCCAGGCTCACGTAGGAGCGACCTTGGTCGCGAAGCTCAGGATTTCCGTGCGGTAGAAGATGCTGCCATCGGATGATCCATTGGCTTCACGGCCCAGGCTGCTGCAGGCGGTGGTCAGCAACAAAAAAGGCGGAGCCAATGGCTCTGCCTTTTTTGTGTTTCAACCTCGGCACTCAACAGCAGCGGAAGCCGCCCTTGCCGCCAAAGCGGGCTTCCTGGCGCTCGCGGAAGAAGGTTTTGTAGTCCATGACCTCACGGTCGGGATGCTTCTCCTGCATGTGCCGGACATAGTTGTCGTAGTCCGGCACCCCGCAGCACAGGCGTGCGGTCTGCACCAGGCGCCGCCAGGTGCGGCGGAACGTCTGGTACTGGCCGACGGGGACGAGCTCGGTACCCATTACACGTCCATCTCGTGCGGCTTGAGTGCCACATACGGCGTCTCGTGGTCGGTACGCACCGGCGAGCGGCGGGCCGCGGCGATTGTCTTGATCGAGTACACCAGCACCGCGAACACCACGAACAGGAACAGCACCGTCAGGCCGGCGTTGATGTAGTTGTTCACCATCACCTGCTGCATCTGGTCGAAGCTCTTGGACGGCGCCAGCAGGTTGCCGTTGGCGATGGCATCACGGTACTTGTGGGCCTGGGCCATGAAGCCCACGCTCGGCTCGCTGGAGAAGATCTTGATGAAGCCGGCAGCGGTGGTGCAGATCAACAGCCAGATGGCCGGGATCAACGGCACCCAGGCGTACTTGTCCTTCTTCAGCTTGAACAGCACCACGGTGCACAGCAGCAGGGCCACACCGGCCAGCATCTGGTTGGCGATGCCGAACAGCGGCCACAGCATGTTGATGCCGCCCAGCGGGTCGGTCACGCCCTGGTACAGGAAGTACCCCCACAACGCGACGCAGCCGCCGGTGGCGATGAAGCTGGCCACCCACGAATCGGTGCGACGCAGCGCCGGCACGAAGTTGCCCAGCAGGTCCTGCAGCATGAAGCGGCCCGAACGGGTGCCGGCATCCACCGCGGTGAGGATGAACAGCGCTTCAAACAGGATGGCGAAGTGGTACCAGAACGCCATCATGCCTTCGCCCGGCAGCACCGCGTGCAGGATCTGCGCGATACCCACGGCCAGGGTCGGTGCGCCACCGGCGCGCGAGAGGATGGAGTGCTCGCCGATTTCAGCCGCCGTTGCAGTCAACTGCTCCGGTGAGATCGCAAAGCCCCAGTTGGTGACCACCTGCGCGGCGTGGACCACGTCGGTGCCGATCACTGCAGCGGGGCTGTTCATGGCGAAGTAGATGCCCGGCTCGATGATCGAAGCCGCCACCATGGCCATGATGGCCACGAACGATTCCATCAGCATGCCGCCGTAACCGATGTAGGCAGCGTGGCCTTCATTGGCCAGCAGCTTGGGCGTGGTGCCCGAGCTGATCAGTGCGTGGAAACCGGACACCGCACCACAGGCAATGGTGATGAACAGGAACGGGAACATGCTGCCCTTCCACACCGGGCCGGTGCCGTCGGTGAACTGGGTCAGCGCCGGCATCTTCAGCTCCGGCATCACGATCAGGATGCCGATGGCCAGGCCGACGATGGTGCCGATCTTGAGGAAGGTGGACAGGTAGTCACGCGGCGCCAGCAGCAGCCACACCGGCAGCACCGCGGCGACGAAGCCGTAGCCGATCAGCATCCAGGTGATCTGCACGCCGGTGAAGGTGAACATCGGGCCCATCACCGGATCGGCGGCGACCTTGCCGCCGTACCAGATGGCGGCAATCAGCAGCACCAGGCCGACCACGGAGATCTCACCGATCTTGCCCGGGCGGATATAGCGCATGTACACGCCCATCAGGATGGCGATGGGCATCGTCGCGATGACGGTGAACATGCCCCACGGGCTGCCCTCCAGTGCCTTCACCACGATCATCGCCAGCACCGCCAGGATGATGATCATGATCATGAAGACGCCGAACAACGCGATGGTCCCGGGCACCGGGCCCATTTCCTCGCGCACCAGGTCGCCCAGCGAGCGGCCATTGCGACGGCTGGAGATGAACAGGATCATGAAGTCCTGCACCGCACCGGCCAGCACCACGCCGGCAATCAGCCACAGCGTGCCGGGCAGGTAGCCCATCTGCGCGGCCAGCACTGGGCCGACAAGCGGGCCAGCGCCAGCGATGGCGGCGAAGTGGTGGCCAAACAACACGTGCTTGTTGGTGGGCACGTAGTCCAAGCCATCGTTGTTGATGATCGCGGGCGTGGCGCGGGTGGGATCCACCCCCAGCACCTTGTTGGCGATGAACAGGCCGTAGTAACGGAAGGCGACCAGGTACAGCGACACCGCTGCCACCACGATCCACAGAGCATTGATGTGTTCGCCGCGGCGCAGCGCCACGACGCCCAGACAGAATGCGCCGATCAGGGACAGCACTGCCCAGCCGGCTTTGGAAAAACCTTTCATCGAGTCGCCTCACAGGGAGATGCAGGCAAGGTTCTACCCATGCAGCGCGGGGGTCAACGTGTATGGGAGGTGAAGCAGATGCGACTTTGGTAGTAGGACGCGGTGGTCGCCTGGCTGACTGCGCGGTTTGCTCACGGCCCGGCGATGGCCTGTCTGGAACGATCGGTTGCATCGGCAATGGTTGGCGCACACGCCGCCGGTCGCCATTGTTGTTTGAACCTTGCAAGGAGAATGGTCATGAGCAGCAAACCCTCCGCCCGCGTACTGCATACCCTGCGCGGCATGCCCACCTCCGATGGTGCGGGCGTGCGCCTGACCCGGGTGATCGGCACCCCGGCGCTGCCGGATCTGGACCCTTTCCTGATGCTGGATGAATTCGGCACCGACCGCGCCGAGGACTACATCGCCGGTTTCCCCAGCCACCCGCACCGGGGCTTCGAGACGGTTACCTACATGCTCGACGGCCGCATGCGGCACAAGGACAACCATGGCAACGAAGGTCTGCTGACCCCGGGCAGCGTGCAGTGGATGACCGCCGGGCGCGGGCTGGTGCATTCGGAGATGCCCGAGCAGGAGTCCGGGCGCATGCGTGGGTTCCAGCTGTGGGTGAACCTGCCGGCGCGCGACAAGATGACCGCACCGCGTTACCAGGAGTTCGCGCCCGAGCGCATCCCGCTGGCCACACCGGCCGAAGGCGTCACAGTGAAGGTGATTGCCGGGCGGGTGGGGGAGGTTCAAGGGCCGATCGTGCAGCCTGCGACAGACCCGCTGTATCTGGACATTGCCCTGACAGCCGGCAGCCGTTGGTCCTATCCGCTGCCGGAAGGGCACAGTGTCTTTGCCTATGTGTTTGAAGGCGGGGTGGTGCTGGGAGACGGTGCCGACGCGCGCCCTGTGCTGCAGCATGAGCTGGCAGTGTTGGACGAAGGCCAGCTTGAGATGACCGCAGAAGCCGGTGGCGCGCGCTTGATCCTGGTCGCAGGCCGGCCCCTGCGTGAGCCGGTCGCACGACACGGGCCGTTCGTGATGAATACCCGCGAGGAACTGATGCAGGCTTTCGTGGATTACCAGGAAGGAAAGTTCTAGGGCGCCGAGGGCAGCCGGGCGTGGCGGGCGACGGGCGTTGCGTCCACGCCCGCACCATGCCCGCCGCTTCCAGAGCGGCTTGCGAGTTGCTTTCCTGCTGCCTCAAACGCCGGTGTTGGCGTCAGTGGTCCGCGCCGGCCAAGGTGGACGGGCTGAGGTTGAGCGTCTGCGTCAGGCTCTGCAGGGTGCCAAGCTCGCTGGTGTCGGCGGCATCAATCCAGATCTGGGCGAAGCGGTTCTTGTCCAGCTTGACAGTGGTGATGCGGCGCGACTCCAGGCCAGGCAGGTCACGGCCGCCCATGTCCAGCTTGTACCAGTGCAGCGACTCACCGGCGAAGGCGCCCTTTTCCGCGCGCAGGGCACGGTTCAATGCCAGGTCGGGATCGCGCGTGGTCAACATCATGTTCAAGACCGCGCGGCCATCTTCGGTGGTGGCCTTGCACACGATGAACGCGCTCTGCGTCTGTTGTTCCCAGTGCAGGCCGCTGGTGGACGGAAGGGTGGGGCACTGGTCGGCCTGTTGGCCCCAGGCGGTACCCCAGGCGGCAAGCAGCAGTGCAGCGGTGGCAATACGGACAGTCTTCACTTCACATTCCCCATAAAACATCGGCCGTGGACGGCACGACGACAGTCGTGGATGGTTCTGAAGGCAGCAGCGTTGGCCGGTGGGCAATGTTCCCCTCGCCCTGTCAGCGCATCCCCATGCGTGGCCGGCCAGCACTGACGTTATTACAGAATCCACCCCGCTGGCAAAGAAATACCGGGCTGCCTGCTTGCTCCCGGGTGGGACGGCAGCCCCGTTCCCGGGGAAGGCGCCCGGAGGGAAGCTTTTGACGTTGATGTTGCCGGACAAGCAAACGGCCCCACTGCGGGGGCCGTTTGCGGGTTGCTGCAAGTGGGGCTTACTTGTCGTTGCCGATCCACTTGTAGGCGATGCCGCCGATCAGCGCGCCGAGGATCGGTGCCACCCAGAACAGCCACAGCTGGCCCAGTGCGCCGGAGCCGGCGAACACCGCCACGGCGGTGGAACGGGCCGGGTTCACCGAGGTATTGGTGACCGGGATGCTGATCAGGTGGATCAGGGTCAGCGCCAGACCAATGGCGATGGGCGCGAAGCCAGCGGGCGCACGGCCGTGGGTGGCACCCATGATCACCACCAGGAACACCGCGGTCAGCACTACTTCGCACAGGAAGGCCGCGGCCACGGCATAGCCACCGGGGGACAGGGCGCCGTAGCCGTTGCTGGCGAAGGCACCAGCCTGGCTGCCGTCAATGAGGAAGTTCGGGTTGCCCAGCGCGATTTGTTTGATGATGAAGGCCGCCACGATGCCGCCCAGCACCTGCGCCAGGATGTACGGCACCAGGTCCTTGGCAGCGAAACGGCCGCCGGCCCACAGGCCGATGCTCACTGCCGGATTGAAGTGGGCGCCGGAGATATGGCCAAAGGCATAGGCGCCGGTCAGCACGGTCAGGCCGAAGGCCAGTGCGACGCCAACAAAACCAATACCCAGCGGGTTGCCATTACCGCCGAAATTCGCGGCCAGCACCGCGCTGCCGCAGCCGCCCAGCACCAGCCAGAAGGTGCCGAGAAACTCGGCAGTCAGTCGCTTTCCCATGTTCATCGTGATTCCCCAGTCAGCCCAGAACGGGCGTAGGGAAAATAGCGGAGTACGCCGCGTCAGCGCGTTTTGAAAACGTTAAATTGCCAGCGGATTTGTCGCGGGAGTTTTCAGCCAAGGGCGACAGGCTGCCTGGCCGGAGGCAGTGCATCAGCCGCAGACAAGGTGAACCCGGGACGGCGGAGGCACCTGAAAGCTTTGCCACGCACTGGTATCGCACATGGATTCAAGTCGCATCGACCGCGATGCCGCCGACACACCGGCGGCAGTGAACGCGGCCTTCCGTGCGGCGCCGGCATCGGATCCGGCGCCCCACCTATTCGATACGCGCCGCTGGAGTTGCGGCGCTGTTTGACGCCCGCGCAGGTCCAGCTCAGCCCGGCAGCGGAATGAATTCCTTGTCATCGCCCGGGATGGTGCCGAAGCGCCCGTTCTGCCAGTCGTCCTTGGCCTGCTCGATGCGCTCCTTGGAGCTGGACACGAAGTTCCACCACAGGTGGCGGGGGCCATCGAGCGGCTCGCCGCCCATCAGCATGGCCTTGACCGGCGTCTTTGCACGCAGGCGGCCACGGGCACCGGGTTCGGGGATGACCAGGTGCTGGGCGGGGATGTCGATGCCATCCAACTGCGCGTCGCCTTCCAGGATGTAGAGCGCGCGCTGGACATGCGAGGTGTCCAGGTCGATTTCAGCATCCGGGTCCAGGTCAATGGCGACATTCAGGGTGTCGGTGAACACCTTCACCGGGGACTCTTCGCCATAGGCGCGGCCGGCGATCACACGCAGCAGTGCGCCGTTGTGGCGCTGCTGCGGCAACTGCTCGGCGGCGAAATGGAAAAACGCCGGGTCGGTTTCCTCATGGGACTTGGGCAAGGCCACCCAGGTCTGCATGCCGTGCACGGCCTGTTCGTGGCTGCGGACATCGGCCGGGGTGCGTTCGGAATGGGCGATGCCGCGCCCGGAGGTCATCCAGTTGACGTCGCCGGGGCGGATCACCTGTTCCGAGCCAAGCGTGTCGCGGTGGCCAATCTGCCCGGCCCACAGGAAGGTCACCGTGGCCAGGCCGATATGCGGGTGCGGGCGGACATCGATGCCCTGGCCGGGGCTGAAGATGGCAGGGCCCATGTGGTCCACGAACACGAACGGCCCGACGCTGCGCGCCTGCAGCGTGGGTACCGCACGGCGTACCTGGAAACCGCCCAGGTCATGCACGCGGGGACTGATGATGGTGGTCATGGGGACTCCGTGGCAGGTATCTGGCGCGGAGGATGACACGGCCGGCGCGAGGCTGTCGTGACCAGCGCGGCAACGGATTGTTTTGTCCGGCGTGCACGTGGAGGGCTTGAACAGGGCCTGCCTGCGCTGCACCGGAGCAACGGGAAACGTGGCAGAACCTAGCGCTGCGAGGCCAGCCGGTCCGCTAGCCGTGTGGGTTCGGGCAGTCGATAGCCGCGCAGGCAATCCAGCACCATCGGCAGGCAGGCTTCCACCGAGACACGATGCCCCGGTGACACGAACAAGGGCTTGCAACGCGGCTTGCTGCGCAGCACCCAGCCCACCTGCCGGCCCTTGAACATCAGCGCGGAGTGGTCACCGCGCTGTGGGCCCGGTTCGTCGTAATCGCCGACCAGGCGGCTCTTGCCGACGCCGATGCTGGGCAGCCCGGTAAGCACGCCCAGGTGCGCCGCGATACCGAGACCGCGAGGGTGCGCAATGCCGTGACCGTCGACAAACACCAGCTGCGGCGGCGGCGAAAGCGCTGCCAGCGCCTGCAGCGCAGCGGGCAGCTCGCGGAAGCTGAGCAGCCCCGGGATGTAGGGCAGGGCGGTAGGCAGCCGCGCAAGCGTGGATTGCAGTGGCGCAAGCGTGGCGCCGTCCAGCAGCACCGCCGCGGACAAGGTGGTGCGGCCCCCGTCCTGGAAGCCACTGTCGATGCCGGCAATCCGTGCCGGCAGGCCGGTCAGTGTGTCGGCCAGTTCAACCTGCGCGGCCAGCGTCACCTGTTGCTGGCGCAGTTGTGCGTAGTCGGTTGCCGGCGGGGCGGAGGCGGTGGGCTGCATCGGGCTAGCCTGCCATGCCCGGGGGCATTGTCGAGCGCGGGGCGAGGGCGGTGGCGACGGGCTACAATCGGCCTCTTTCCTTCCCCCGACCCGGAGATATCCGCAGTGACCCGCAAACTCGTGCTGTTGCGCCATGGCCAGAGCCAGTGGAACCTCGACAATCGCTTCACCGGCTGGGTGGATGTGGAACTCACCGCGCAGGGCCGTCAGGAGGCTGCGGCAGCCGGCCGGCTGATGAAGGAAGAAGGGCTGCAGTTCGACGTCGCCCACACCTCGGTGCTCAAGCGCGCCATCCACACCTTGCAGGGCGCGCTGGCCGAGCTGGGCCAGGATTGGCTGCCGGTCAGCAAGTCCTGGCGCCTGAACGAGCGCCACTACGGTGGCCTGCAGGGCCTGGACAAGGCCGAGACCGCTGCCAAGCACGGCGAAGAGCAGGTCAAGGTGTGGCGCCGTTCCTACGACATCCCGCCGCCGCCGATGGACCTGGAAGACCCGGGCCACCCGATCCACGACCGCCGTTACGCCGGTCTGGACCGCAACGCGCTGCCGGGCACCGAGTCGCTGGCCACCACGCTGGACCGCGTGCTGCCGTATTGGCACGACGCCATTGCCCCGCAGTTGAAGGACGGCAAGACCGTGCTGGTCACCGCCCACGGCAACTCGTTGCGCGCGCTGTACAAGTACCTCAACAACGTGAGCAAGGAAGCCATCCTTGAGCTCAACATTCCAACCGGCATCCCGCTGCTGTTTGAATTGAACGACGACCTCACCGTGCAGTCGTTCCGCTACCTGGGTGATCCGGAAGCGGCGAGGAAAGCGGCCGAAGCCGTGGCCAACCAGGCCAAGGCGAAGTAACACGCAGCAACCGCAACACCACGGAACCCGGCGCAAGCCGGGTTTTCCTTTTGCGTCGCAAAACCGTCACAGGCCATTTACGGCACAGCTGAAAAATTGTGCATCCCGTCCTGCCGTGCACGCTTCCCATGCGAACCGCGAGTGCACAGCAAGGCCTTTTTCCCGTCGAAGGAATCAACGTCATGAGCAAGCCGGCTGTCGTACTCGTCCATGGTTTCTGGGGTGGTGCCGCGCACTGGGCCAAGGTCATTCTTGCGCTGCGGGCACAGGGCTACACCGATATCCGCGCGGTGGAGAACCCACTGACCTCCCTGGCCGACGATGCAGAGCGCACCCGCAAGATGGTGGCGCAGGTGCCCGGGCCGGTGGTGCTGGTGGGGCATTCCTATGGCGGCGCGGTCCTCAGCCAGATGGGCAACCAAGGCAACGTCAAAGCACTGGTGTTCATTGCCGCCTTTGCGCCGGATGCCGGCGAGAGCCCCGGTGGCATCACCCAGCAGCACCTGCCGGAAGCCGCGCCCAACCTGGCGCCGGACAGCGATGGCTACCTGTGGCTGAAGCCGGACAAGTTCCATGAGAGCTTTTGCCAGGACCTTCCGGATGACCAGGCCTTCGTGATGGCGGTGACGCAGAAAGCGCCGCTGGCCAGCACCTTCGGCGACAACGTCACCGACCCGGCGTGGAAGCACAAGCCAAGCTGGTACCAGCTTTCCAGCCAGGACAGGATGATCCACCCGGCAAACCAGAAGGCCATGTCCGAGCGCATGAACGCGCGCCGCGTGTTGACCCTGGATGCCAGCCACGCCTCGTTGGCTTCGCATGCGGCGGACGTGGCCGCGCTGATCGACGAGGCCGCAAAAGCCACGGCGGGCTGATCGCCAACAGAGTTCAACGCCGCACCACGACCAAGGTCAGGTGCGGCGGGTTTTGCGTTGACCCTGCTGCGGGCGGACAGCACCGCAGGTTGCCACGACCGCCGTGTCGTTCCGCCTGGCTTCCAATGGGCGGGCTTCACCGCGGTCGCGGGAGCCGAGCGTGCCGACCAGCATTCGGCCGTATCGCGCCATGCCATCATCGGGCACTGATCACGATCGCTGGAGAGTCTGCTTGAGCAAATGGATGATGTCGGTAGTGGCAATGGTGGCCTTGAGCGCGTGCAGTGGCGCTCAAGAGCCGGCGGCGAAGGAACCGGAACCAGCGGCCGCCGCCAAGCCCGCTGCGGCAACCGCGCAGCGCGGCCAGGGCAGTCCGTATGAAGTGCTTGGCAGCGAAGTGTGGGATGTGCCGGATCCGGTCAGCGGTCGCGACTACCAGGCGTTCGTCGCCTTGCCAGCCGGCTACGCGGACAACCCGGACAAGCGCTATCCGGTCTTGTACGTCACCGACGCTGACTATGCCTTCCCCCTGGTCTGGCAGATGGCGCGTCGCCTGAATGTCGAAGGCCGCAAGATTGATGACTTCATCCTGGTGGGTTTGTCCTATGCCAAGGGCGAGGGCGGCATGCAGAGCCGCCGGCGTGATTACACACCCACGGTCAACGGCCCGAGCAGCTCACCGGCCGATGCCGTGCACGGCGGCGCCGGCGACTACATCACCTATCTGGAAACGCAGGTGTTGCCGTTCGTGGCACAGCGCTACCGCAGCGACGAAAGCCGGCGCATGTTCCTCGGCCATTCCTACGGCGCGTTGCTGGGCACGCAGGTGCTGCTGGAGCGGCCGCAGCTGTTCAGCGCCTACATTCTTGGCAGTCCGTCGTACTGGTTCGACAAGCAGGTGATGGAACGCCGCCTGGCTGTCGCGGGCAAGACCGCCGAGCAGCCGCTGCGGGCCTATATGTACGTTGGAGAATACGAGTCGCGGCAGCATGGCGGCGATGCCGACATGGTGGCCGATGCACAGCGCATGAGCGGTTTGCTGCGCGCCCGTGGCGGCGAGGCATTGCAGCTGAAGCTGGATGTGCTCAACGATGAAGACCACCTCAGCGTTGCACCGCGCGGTTTCATGCATGGCTTGAAGTACGTGCTGGCCGCGCCGCAGGGCTGAGCGACGTTAAATCGCTCCTACCCGCGATGAGCGATAACACGCCTTTTGTAGGAGCGACTTCAGTCGCGAAGCCGATAAAGCTCGCACACCAAGTCTGCAATCGCATGCATCCCGACCACCGCAAGGCTGCGAGCTTCGCGGCTTAAGCCGCTCCTACCCGCGATGCGCAACAACACGCCTCTTGTAGGAGTCAACTGTCTTGCACAGTCTCCATAGAGCCGACCCGCCAAGGCGCGTTGTCACGCTTCATCGCGTTGAGCCGGGTCAGGTATTTGCGCATGCAGGCGGTAA
>NZ_JBRRDL010000013.1:0-94635 GCF_056759635.1 Stenotrophomonas sp. STEN056 | reverse complement strand
TTTTTTTCATAACCTGTGGGGGGGGGGTGTGGCGGCTGGGGAGGTATTATTTTGTGGCTCGGGGGTTCACTTTTCCGGGTGTTTTATTAAAACCCCCGCGGGTTGGCTACACTGGGGGGCTTCGGCACACTGCCATTGGCACTGAATTAGGGGTAAAATGTCGCGCTTCCCCACATCTCGGGCATGCCGATGCTGCGCATCCAGGCTGAAGCACTTACGTACGACGACGTTTCTCTCGTCCCCGCTCATTCCACGATCCTGCCCAAGGACGTCGACCTCGGAACGCGCCTGACGCGCGACCTGCGGTTGAGGCTGCCGATTGTCTCGGCCGCCATGGACACCGTCACTGAAGCCCGTCTGGCCATTGCCATGGCACAGCTGGGCGGCATCGGCATCGTCCACAAGAACCTGACCCTTGAGCAGCAGGCTGCCGAAGTGGCCAAGGTCAAGAAGTTCGAGTCCGGTGTCATCCGCGACCCGATCACGGTTGGGCCGGAAACCACCATCCGCGACGTGCTGGCATTGACCCAGGCGCACAACATCTCCGGCGTGCCGGTGGTGGGCAGCGACGGCCTGCTGGCGGGTATCGTCACGCACCGTGACATGCGCTTTGAAACCGAGCTGGACGATCCGGTCCGCCACATCATGACCAAGAAGGATCGCCTGGTCACGGTGAAGGAGGGCGCTGCCTCCGACGAAGTGCTGTCGCTGCTGCACCGCAACCGCATCGAAAAGGTGTTGGTGGTGAACGACGCGTTTGAACTGCGCGGCCTGATCACCGTCAAGGACATCCAGAAGAAGACCGACAACCCCAACGCTGCCAAGGACGCTGCAACGCGTCTGCTGGTGGGCGCGGCGGTGGGCGTTGGTGGCGACACCGATCGCCGCGTCGAAGCGCTGGTCGCTGCCGGCGTGGACGTGCTGGTGGTGGATACCGCCCACGGCCATTCGCAGGGCGTGCTGGACCGCGTGCAGTGGGTCAAGAAGAACTTCCCGCACGTGCAGGTCGTCGGCGGCAATATCTGCACCGGCGAAGCCGCTTTGGCATTGCTGGATTGCGGTGCCGATGCGGTCAAGGTCGGCATCGGCCCGGGTTCGATCTGCACCACGCGCGTAGTCGCCGGTGTCGGCGTGCCGCAGGTGACGGCCATCGACCTGGTGGCCGAAGCGCTGCAGGATCGCATTCCGCTGATCGCCGATGGCGGCATCCGTTACTCCGGTGACATCGGCAAGGCACTGGCCGCCGGTGCATCGACGGTGATGATCGGTGGCCTGCTGGCCGGTACCGAGGAATCGCCGGGCGAAACCGAACTGTTCCAGGGCCGCTCCTACAAGAGCTACCGTGGCATGGGCTCGCTGGCCGCGATGGAAAAGGGTTCCAAGGACCGTTACTTCCAGGACGCCGCCACCGCCGACAAGCTGGTGCCGGAAGGCATCGAAGGCCGCGTGCCGTATCGCGGCCCGGTGGGTGGCATCGTCCACCAGCTGATCGGTGGCCTGCGCGCGACCATGGGTTATGTCGGTTGCGCCACCATCGAAGAAATGCGCACCAAGCCGAACTTCGTCAAGATCAGCGGTGCCGGCCAACGTGAGAGCCACGTCCACGACGTGCAGATCACCAAAGAGCCGCCGAACTACCGCGCGTGATGCGGTAAGCAGAAGAGGAACGTGGACCTGGTCCCGTTCCTCTTTCTCTATCCGCCATTCGTTTTGCATCGACTCCCGTTTTCATTGATCACTTGCCGGGCTTTATGACCAACATCCATAACGACAAGATCCTCATCCTCGATTTCGGCGCCCAGTACACGCAGCTGATCGCGCGTCGCATCCGCGAGTTCGGTGTGTACTGCGAAATCTGGGCATGGGACCACGATCCGGCCGAGATCGCCGCCTTTGGTGCCAAGGGCATCATCCTGTCCGGTGGCCCGGAAACCACCACGCTGGCGGGTGCCCCGGCTGCGCCGCAGGAAGTGTTCGACAGCGGCCTGCCGCTGCTGGGCATCTGCTACGGCCTGCAGACCATGGCCAAGCAGCTGGGCGGCGGTACCGAAGCCGCTGACCAGCGCGAGTTCGGCCACGCCGAAGTGAAACTGCTGGGCAATGACGGGCTGCTGGGCGGCCTGTCCGACCACAACGGCGAACCGCGCCTGGACGTGTGGATGAGCCACGGCGACCACGTCACTCATGTGCCGCCGGGCTTCGCCATCACCGCCGTCACCGACCGCATTCCGGTGGCCGCGATGGCCAACGAAGACAAGCGTTGGTACGGCGTGCAGTTCCACCCGGAAGTGACCCACACCAAGCAGGGCTCGGCGCTGCTGAAGCGCTTTGTCACCGAGATCTGCGGCTGCGCCACGCTGTGGACCGCGGCCAACATCATCGACGACCAGATCGCCCGCGTGCGTGAGCAGGTTGGCAGCGATGAAGTGATCCTGGGCCTGTCCGGCGGCGTGGATTCCTCGGTGGTCGCCGCGCTGCTGCACAAGGCCATCGGCACGCAGCTGACCTGCGTGTTCGTCGATACCGGCCTGCTGCGCTTCCAGGAAGGCGACCAGGTCATGCAGATGATGGCCGAGAACATGGGCGTCAAGGTCGTGCGCGTGAATGCCGCTGACCGTTATTTCAAGGCACTGGAAGGCGTCAGCGATCCGGAAGCCAAGCGCAAGATCATCGGCAACCTGTTCGTCGAGATCTTCGATGAAGAGTCGAACAAGCTCAGCAACGCCAAGTGGCTGGCGCAGGGCACGATCTATCCGGACGTGATCGAGTCGGCCGGCAGCAAGACCGGCAAGGCGCACGTCATCAAGAGCCACCACAACGTGGGTGGCCTGCCGGAAGACATGAAGCTCAAGCTGGTCGAGCCGCTGCGTGAGTTGTTCAAGGACGAAGTGCGTCGCCTCGGCGTCGAACTCGGCCTGCCGCGTGCGATGGTTTACCGCCATCCGTTCCCGGGCCCGGGCCTGGGTGTGCGCATCCTCGGCGAAGTGAAGCGTGAGTACGCCGAACTGCTGGGCAAGGCCGATGCGATCTTCATCGAGGAACTGCGCGCCGCTGACCTGTACGACAAGACCAGCCAGGCCTTCGCGGTGTTCCTGCCGGTCAAGTCGGTGGGTGTGGTGGGCGATGCGCGTGCCTATGAGTGGGTGATCGCACTGCGTGCAGTGGAAACCATCGACTTCATGACCGCGCACTGGGCGCACCTGCCGTACGACTTCCTTGGCCGGGTGTCCAACCGCATCATCAACGAACTGCGCGGCGTCTCGCGCGTGGTCTACGACATCTCCGGCAAGCCGCCGGCGACGATCGAGTGGGAGTGATCGTGCGCCCCGCATGACAGTGCGGGGGAACGATCAGGACAGAAAAGGCCCGCGATGACGCGGGCCTTTTTCATTCACGCACATATGCCTGGTAGGCGATCAGCCGCTGCTGGCGACCTGGGCTGTCACGTTGAAGGAATGCTCACAGCCTTCCCGGATACGTGGGCCCAGGCCCTTGTTTGATCAGCTTGCTGCGCTCAATGGCGCGGCATTGTCTGCCAGTTTCGGCCAGCGCTTGAGAACCGCCGCGCGGATGCCGGCAGCGTCGATGCCGGCTTCGGCCAGAAGATCTTCACGGCTGGCGTGATGCTGGAAACTGTCCGGCAGGCCGAGGTGCAGTACCGGCATCAGCACCGCTTCGGCGTTGAGCAGTTCGGCCACGCCGGAGCCGGCGCCGCCGGCGACCACGTTGTCCTCGATGGTCACAAAACCTTCGTGGGTGCGCGCCAGTTCCAGCAGCATCGTCTTGTCCAGTGGCTTGATGAAACGCATGTTGATCACGCTCAGGCCCAACTCGCGGCCCACCTGCTCGGTGGCGGCAAGGGTCGAGCCGAAGGCGAGCAGGGCGATGCGGCTGCCCTGGTGACGCAACTGCGCCTTGCCGATCTCCAGCGTGGACAGGTCGGTGCCGACGGCTGCGCCCGGGCCGGTGCCGCGCGGATAACGCACGGCGGCCGGGCCGTTGTATTGCAGGCCGGTGCTGAGCATCTGCCGACATTCGGCTTCGTCACCCGGTGCCATCACCACCATGTGCGGTACGCAGCGCAGGAAGCTCAGGTCCAGGTTGCCGGCATGGGTTGCGCCGTCCGGACCGACCACGCCCGCGCGGTCGATGGCGAACAGCACATCCAGCTCCTGCACGGCGACGTCATGCACCAACTGGTCGTAGGCGCGCTGCAGGAAGGTGGAGTAGATGGCGACGACCGGCTTGGCGCCCTGGGTTGCCATGCCGGCGGCCAAGGTCACTGCATGCTGCTCGGCGATGGCCACGTCGAAGTAGCGCTCGGGGTATTCCTTGCTGAAACGCACCAGGCCCGAGCCCTCGCGCATGGCCGGGGTGATGCCCATCAGCTGCGGCTCGGCGGCGGCGGCATCGCACAGCCAGTCGCCGAAAACGTCGGTGTAGGTCGGCTTCTTGGGCGCGCTCTTGGTCGGCAGGCCCTTGCTCGGGTCGAACGGGCCGACGGCGTGGTAGCCGATCTGGTCGTCCTCGGCCGGCTCGTAGCCCTTGCCCTTGGTGGTCATGATGTGCAGCAGCTGCGGGCCCTTGGCGTCCTTCAGGCGCTTGAGCGTGGATAGCAGCAGCGGCAGGTCGTGGCCATCGATGGGGCCGGTGTAATGAAAACCCATCTGCTCGAACGCGGTGGAGGGCACGAACATGCCCTTCCATTGTTCTTCCCAGCGTTTGACGAAACGCGCCGGCGGGCTGTGCTTGTCGCCGAGGATCTTCTTGCCGCCTTCGCGCAGTGCATTGAGCGTGCGGCTGGCGGTGGCGCGGCCCAGCATCTTGGTCAGCCCGCCCACGGCTTCGGAGATGGACATGTTGTTGTCGTTGAGCACGACCAGCACGTTGGGCTCGTCGTCCATGCCGCCGGCGTGTGCAAGCGCCTCGAAGGCCATGCCGGCAGTCATCGCACCGTCGCCGATCACCGCCACCACCTTGCGCTCGTCGCCCTGGCGCTGGCGGGCAATGGCCATGCCCAGTGCGGCGGAGATGGAGGTGGATGAGTGACCAACGCCGAAGGTGTCGTATTCGCTTTCCTCGCGCTTGGGGAACGGCGCCACGCCGTCCTTCTGCTTGACCGTGTGGATGCTGTCGCGACGGCCGGTGAGGATCTTGTGCGGGTAGGTCTGGTGGCCGACGTCCCACACCAGTTGATCAACCGGCGTGTTGAACAGGTAATGCAAGGCGACGGTGAGTTCGATCACGCCAAGCCCGGCCGCGAAGTGGCCGCCGCTCTTGCCGACCGATTCGATCAGGTAGGCACGCAACTCGCCGGCCAGTGCGCCCAGTTCGGTTTCATCGAACGCACGCAGGTCGTCGGGAATCTGGACGCGCGACAGGCGCGGATAGCAGGCTGAGTCGATCATTTTCTTTGTGTTTCAAGCGACACGGTATTTTCGCCGCCAACAGGGGGTGGGGCAAGCAAAGCGCGGCACATGTGAGGGGCAGATGACGGAGAAAGCCGCCAATCTGAAGTGCTGGTTCAGATATCTGTCTGTCGCTGGGCTTTTCGGGCGTTTTTCGCGCTGCTGAAAGCGCCAGGGTGGGCGGCGCTCAGGCGCTGCGGCGCATGGCGTTCTTGGGCAGTTGCGCCTTCAGGAAGGCCATTTGGTCGGCCAGGATGTTGCGGTTGGACAGGATCAGGTGTTCGATCCAGCTGGGCCGGTAGGGCACTGCCAGCAGCGGCATGTTGGCCTGCTGCGGGGTGCGGTTGCTCTTGCGTGAATTGCAGTGGAAGCAAGCGCTGACCACGTTTTCCCAGGTGTCCTGGCCGCCTTTGGAGATCGGCAACACATGGTCGCGGGTCAGGTGAGGGCGGCTGAATTGCTGGCCGCAGTACAGGCAAAGCTGTGCGTCGCGGGCAAACAGTGCGGTGTTGGTCAGGTTGGGCGTGGGCGCGATGGCGCGTGAGCGGGCGAAGCCGCGCGAGGCGATGATGGGGTGCAGGTCCAGACCGCTGCGCAGGCCGCTGTCGCGGTTGATTGCGCCATGCACATGCAGGCAGGGGTCGCCCAACGTCCAGGACACGGCATCGCGTACATAGAGGCAGGCGGCGTCCTGCCAGTTGATCCAGTCCAGCACGCGGCCGTGGGCGTCCAGCGACAACAGTCGCACGGAGCCAAGGCGGTGCAGGGGAGGGGTCGGCGAAAACCCGGCGGTCGGAGCGGAAAGTTCGGCTCCGGTATCGATCAGACTACGCGGTGTAGTGTCTGTCTCCATCGGGAAAACAGCTTATACACGAAGCGTGACAATTTGTGTAAATGCGGGTGGGTTTTGGCATGTTCTTCTCCCGCGTGCGGGGGAAGCTGCCACGTAAGGGCGAATGGGGGGCGCTCCATGGTTCGCCTTTTGGGCGCGTGGCAGCGCGTTCTTCATCCGGGCGCCTGATGTGGCCCTCACCCCAACCCCCCGCTCCGCGCCCCGGCCCTTGCGCTGGCGCAAGGGCGTTCGATGAGCCGCGAACCAATGGTTCGCAAGCTGCTCCCCTCACCCCGCCTGCGGGAGAGGGGCTTTGGCTGCTTTGGCTTTGGAATCAATCGCCGAAGCGGATGGAATCCATTGCCATCAATGAATCAGCGCCGGTTTCCATGCTGGCGGCATGGGTCAGGGTGCGCGGCAGGATGCGGGCGTAGTAGAAGCGTGCGGTTTCCAGCTTGGCCTGCTTGAAACCATCGGTATGGCCCGAGTTCTGCGCGGCAACGACGGCGCGAGCCCACCAGTAGGCCAGGGCAACGTAGCCGCTGTAGAACAGGTAATCCCAGCTTGCCGCACCCAGTTCTTCCGGGTTGGTGGCGGCACGCTGCAGCACGTTCACCGTCAGCTTGCCCCATTCCTTGGACTTGGCGCCCAGCACCGGCAGGAACTCGGCCACGGCCGGGTTGCTGGCGTTGTCGGTGATGAACTGCTCGACTTCGGCCAGGAACAGCTTCAGCCCTGCGCCCTGCGAGACGGCGGTCTTGCGGCCGATCAGGTCGAGCGCCTGGATGCCGGTGGTGCCTTCATACAAGGTGGTGATGCGGGCGTCGCGGGCGTACTGCTCCATGCCGTGTTCGGCGATGTAGCCATGGCCGCCGAACACCTGCTGGCCGTTGTAGGTGGCTTCAATGCTCCATTCGGTCAGGCAGGCCTTGACGATGGGGGTGAGGAAGCTGACCAGCGTGTCGGCGTCGGTGCGTGCCTTCTCGTCGCTGCCGTTCTGGGCGGCGTCGAGCTGGGTGTAGGCATGCGCGGCCAGCAGGCGGCCACCTTCGGTCAGCGCCTTGGTAGTCAGCAGCATGCGGCGCACGTCGGGCTGGGCGATGATCGGGTCGGCCGGCTTGTCGGCCAGCAGCGGGCCCTTGGGTGCGCGTGACTGCAGGCGCTCGCGGGCATAGGCCAGGGCGCCCTGGTAGGCGCGCTCGGACTGCGCCAGGCCCTGTACGCCGACGCCGAGGCGGGCGGAGTTCATCATCACGAACATCGCCTGCAGGCCCTTGTGCGGCTGGCCGACGAGGTAGCCCTGGGCGCCGTCGAAGTTCATCACGCAGGTGGACGAGCCGTGGATGCCCATCTTGTGCTCCAGCGCGCCACAGTGCAGCGCGTTGCGTTCGCCCTGGTTGCCGTCACGATCAACCTTGAACTTGGGGGTGACGAACAACGAAATGCCCTTCGGGCCGGCCGGTGCGTCCGGCAGCTTGGCCAGCACGAGGTGCACGATGTTGTCGCTGAGGTCGTGCTCGCCAGCGGTGATGAAGATCTTGGTGCCGGTGATCGAATAACTGCCGTCGGCGTTGGGCTCGGCGCGGGTCTTGAGCAGGCCCAGGTCGGTGCCGGCATGCGGCTCGGTCAGGCACATGGTGCCGGTCCAGTTGCCGGCCACCAGTGGCTTGAGGAAGGCTTCCTTCTGCCAGTCTTCGCCATAGTGCTTGAGGGCTTCCACGGCGCCGTGCGACAGCATCGGGAACAGGCTCCAGGCCAGGTTGGCCGAGGACACCATCTCGCTCAGGGCCATGCCCAGCGTTTCCGGCATGCCCTGGCCGCCGAACTCCGGCGCCGCGGTCAGGCCGGTCCAGCCGCCTTCGACAAACTGTGCGTAGGCTTCCTTGAAGCCCGGTGCGGTGGTGACCTCGCCGGTGGCCTTGTCCAGCTTGCAGCCGGTCTGGTCGCCAATGGCGTTCAGCGGCGCCAGGACGGCGGTGCTGAAGCGGCCGGCTTCTTCCAGCACGGCGTCGATGACGTCGGCGCTGGCGTCTTCCAGGCCCATCGCGGCAAACAGGGATTCGGCCTTGAGGACGTCGTGCAGGGCGAAACGGAGGTCGGTAACGGGGGCTTTGTAGTTGCTCATCAGAACGATCTCGAACGATGCGGGAGACGGGGAGGGCGGCTCAGCGCAGGACGCCGGGCAGTCCCGGTGCCTGGTTGAGGCTGTTGCGCGACTTGATGTCGAAACTGCGTTGCTTCTTGTCTTCCGGAGTGGCGCTGACGCTGCCTTCCAGTTCATAGAACAGCGAGCGGCCACCGGCCAGCGAATCGGCCATCACGATGCGCGCTGCCGAAGCGGGTTGCAGCCGGATCTTGATGACGTCGGCCGATTCCGGGCCGATGGACAGCGCCGGGTTGGCGCTGAGCGTGCCGGCGCTTTCCTCGCCGACCTTGATGGCCAGGGACACCGAATCAAACCGCATGGGCATGGAGCTGTAGTTGCGCAGGCGCAGCTCGACATCCCAGTTGCCGTCGCTGCCGACGGTGAGTTGCTGGATGCTCGCCGCAGGCTCGGAGACACGCTTGACCTTGCCGCCTCCGCAGGCGGTGAGCGTCAGTGCAGCCAGCGCAAGGAGCGCGATCAGGGCGTACCGGGGGCGAAAACGCATGCGGCGTGATCCTCAAGTCCGAATTGGTTACCGCCGAAGGATACTACGGCGTATGGGCTGATGCGCGGGTGCAGGTTGGGTACCTTGGGGCAATCGGTAAAGCCGGATGGCGGAACCTGTGCGCCTCTGCATCAAACCATGCAAGGGGCAGCCGTTGCCGCTTTTCGCGACATTTTCTGGGGATACACCAATGCGTTCATTCAAGTTGTTGCCGCTTGCAAGCGCTATCCGCGGCGGTTTGGCAGTTGTGGCGCTGTGCGCCGCCGTTCCGGCGCTGGCCGCGCCACCGCAGTTCGACATCAATGCAGGCAGCATCGAGGATGTGCTTCCCGAGTTTGCCCGCCAGGCGGGCATTCAGATCATCGCGCCGGCCCATTCAGGGGCGCACGGGCGTGCGCCAGTGGCCGAACTCAAGGGGCAGATGGAAACGCGCCAGGCCCTGGGCCAACTGCTGGAAGGCACCGGCCTGACGGTGGCCTCGGACGATGGCCGCACCATCACGCTGCGCGCCGCTTCGCCGATGCTGGCCTCGCTGGGCGGGCTTGGCGGTCTTGGTCTGACCCAGGCGGCGCAGGCCGAGCCGGTGGCCGCAGAACCCTCGCCACCAGCCAACCCGAATGTAAGCACGCTGGACCAGGTCACCGTGGTCGGCAGCCAGATCAAGGGCAGCAGGTCGGCGGCGATCCTGCCGGTGGCCACGCTGCAGACCGAGCAGATCGAAGCCACCGGCGCGGTTTCCGGTGATGACCTGTACCGTTCGATTCCGCAGATGGGCGATGTGTCCTTCAGCGGTACCAATGGTGGCAACAGTTCCAACTACGCACGCGGCGATATCGCCTCGGTCAACCTGCGCGGGCTGGGCGTTGGCAACACCCTGCTGCTGATCAATGGCCGCCGCACCGTGGTGCACCCGATGAGCCAGGCCGATGGCAACCTGGTGCCGGTGCTGACTTACAACGCCAATGCGGTGCCGGTGTCCAACCTGCGCCGGGTGGAAGTGCTGCTCGATGGCGCTGCGGCCATCTACGGCACCGATGCGGTGGCCGGCGTGGTCAACAACGTGCTGCGCGACGACATGGACGGCGGCACCCTCAGCGTGCAGAAAGGCTTTGGCGAGGGCACCAACCTGAGCGATGTTGGCGTCAATGGCATGTGGGGCAAGAACTCCGAAGACCTGCGCTCCAACATCACCATCGCGTTCAACTACTACAACACCACCGGCCTGAACTCGCTGGACCAGGCGTGGACCAAGAACGGCAACCGTGCCGCGGATTTCCTGGGCACGCCGTTTGAAGGCCTGCCGGGCGTGGACAACCGCAACACCAACAGCCCGTGGGGCAACTTCACCGTCAATGGGCCGCGTGTGTCGCAGAACGGCACCTGGCTGACTACCGCCGCGGGCGCGTTCCATGTGCAGCCGACGACCAACAGCGGTTGCGGGGCGACCATCGGTGATGGTGTATGTGTGCAGTCCGGCAGCAAGGCGACCTCCGGTGCCGACGCCAACCTGCGTGACAACCAGCAGTCGCAGTACCCGCTGTCGATCAACCCGGACGTGCGCCGACTGAACCTGTTCGTCACCGGCAAGCACGATTTCGACAATGGCATTTCGTTCTTCAGCGAAGCCGGCGTGTACAACTCGCGCGCCTACAGCCTGCAGAACGGCGTCAACACCATCACCGCGTTGCCGATGACGGTGGCTGCAAGCAATTACTGGAACCCGTTCGGTGCGATGTACCTGCCCGATGGTTCGCTCAACCCCAATCGCCTGCAGGGGCTGAACATCGGCCCGGACGGCGCGCCGGTCACCATCACCAGCTACCGCTTCGAGCGCCCGACCCGCATCGAGGTCAACAACACCCAGGTGCGCGCGTTGGCCGGCCTGCGGGGCTTCCATTACGGGTTCGACTGGGAAAGCGCTGCGCTGTACTCCAAGGCCAAGGTCAAGGACACGCAGGACGCGGTGAGCATGTCGCTGTTCCAGCAGGCGCTGGCCAACCCGACGGCGAGTGCCTACAACCCGTTCTGTGGCGGCTGCAATGACTGGGACAAGCTGGACCAGTTCTTCTACAAGGCCAAGCGTCAAGCGCAGACCGAGTTGTTCCTGTGGGACTTCAAGGCCTCGCGCCCGGACCTGTTCAGCACCTGGGCCGGTGAAGTGGGCATGGCGGCCGGTTTCGAGATACGCCACGAAACCCAGCGCGATGACCGTGATTCGCGCGTGGACGGCTCGGTGACGTTTACCGACGCCATCACCGGCGTGGCGTACCCCAGCGACATGTACGGCGTCAGCCCGACCCCCGACACCTACGGTTCGCGCACGGTGGCCGGCCTGTTCGCCGAATTCTCGGTGCCGCTGGTGTCGCCGGAAATGAGCGTGCCGCTGGTGCGCTCGCTGGACCTGCAGGTGGCTGGCCGCGCCGAGCGTTACAACGACTTCGGCAATGTCGCCAAGCCCAAGGTTGCGCTGGGTTGGCAGATTGTCGATGGCCTGACCTTGCGTTCGTCGTGGGCCAAGGGCTTCCGCGCACCCAACCTGGAGCAGATCAACGCCACGGTGGTGAGCCGTTCCAACAACCGCACCGACTACATCCAGTGCGAAGCCGACGTGCGCAACGGCGTGCAGCCGTCCATCGCCGGCTGTGGCGGTTACACGTATTCGACCACCGCGCGCCGTTCCGGCAACCCGGACCTGAAGCCGGAAACCTCCACCAATACCAGCGCTGGCCTGGTGTTCCAGCCGCGCTTCATCCCGGAGGACTACGGCCGCTTCACCTTCGCGGTGGATTACTACAAGTACGAGCAGGAAGGCATCATCGGCCTGTTCGGCGAAGGCAATGCGTTGATCCTGGATTACATCCTGCGCCAGCAGGGAGGCAGCAACGAGGCAGTGGTGCGTGCCGATGCCACGGCCGATGAGATCGCGCGCTTTGCCGGCACCGGGCTGACCCCGGCCGGCAAGGTGCTCTATGTCACTGACCAGTACGTCAACCTGGAGCCGCAGACGCTGCGTGGCGTGGACTACAACTTCAGCTGGAATTCGCCGGAGACCGCCATCGGCCGTTTCGACGTGTCGGTGACCGGCACCCATCTGATCGAGTTCTACCGCCAGCGTTCGCCGGCGCTGCAGGCACTGGAAGATGCCAAGGCCACCGGCCTGGTCGATCCATCGATCCGCATCACCGGCGGCGGCAACCTGATCGGCAACGGCGGCAACCCGGAATGGAAGTGGTCCGGCACGCTCACCTGGCGCTACCAGCAGTTGTCCGTGGGCGCGACCGCGCGCTACGCCAGTTCCTACGTCGAAAACGGGCTGACGCTGGCCGACGGTACGCCGTGGACGGTCAAGTCGCAGACGCTGGCCAATGCCTTCGTCAAGTACGACTTCGAGCGCGAAGGCTGGCTCAATGGTGTGTCGCTGAAGGTGGGTGCCAACAACTTGGCCAACAAGCGTCCGCCGGTGTCCGATGACGTGTTTGGTTATCCGTCGGGTGTGTACCAGGCCAATCCGCGCTACTGGTATGTCAACGTAAGCAAGGCGTTCTGATGAAGCGACAAGCTGCATGCATCACCGCCCGGTTCATGCCGGGCACCGGCCAGGCGCTGCCATGAAGGCGGCGCAGGCCAAGGAGCGGGCGCTGTGGCTGGCCGAGCACGTATTGCCGTGTGAGCCGGCATTGCGTGACTGGCTGCAGCGCCGGTTGTCGGTGCGGCAGGATGCCGACGACGTGATCCAGGAGACCTACGCGATCCTGGCGGCGATGGACGATGTGTCCCATGTCCGCCAGCCACGCGCGTACGTCTACACCGTGGCGCAGTCGGTGGTGCTGCAGCAGTTGCGGCGGGCGCAGGTGGTGTCGATCGAAGCCGTGGCCGAGATCGACCGCGTGGCCATCTGTGGTGATGAAGTGTGTCCCGAGCGGACCGCTTCATCACGGCAGGAACTGGCCCGCATCGGTGCATTGATTGAAAGCCTGCCCGACAAATGCCGCCAGGCATTCGTGCTGCGGCGGGTGGAGGGTTACTCGCAGCGCGAGATCGCGCAGCGGATGCAGATCAGTGAGAACACCGTGGAGAAACACATCTGCAAAGGCATTCGGGTATTGATGGAAGCGATGAAGCGCGATGACAACAGGACGGAGCAGGGCAGGGAACAGCCCGGGGCAGGAGAAACATCGCATGCGCGCAGACGCTGAGAAAGGGATTGATGACATTGCCGCAGCATGGGTGGCACGCGAGGATCGCGCACCGCTGACGGCCGAGCTCGCCGCCGAGCGTGATGTCTGGTTGCAGGCCGACAGCCGGCACTTTGGTGCATACGCGCGTGCCCACGCGGTACTGGCGCGGACTGACCGTGCACGGGCACTGTCGGCCGGGGACATGGACCAGGCGTTCACGCCGCGCGTGCAAGTTCCGCGTGCGCGGCGCTTGTTCAAATGGGCGGTGGGCATGGCGGCAATGGTCAGCTTGCTGGCCATCGGCGTGCATCGCCAGGACGACGGTGCCGAGTACTACGCCACCCGCAAGGGCGAGATTCTGCGCGTGCCGCTGCAGGATGGTTCGGCGATCACGCTGGATTCCGATTCACAGGTGCGGGTGAGCTACAGCGACACGCGCCGTGACATCCGCCTGCTGCAGGGCGAGGCGCTGTTTGACGTGGCCAAGAACCCGCAGCGCCCGTTCGTGGTGCGCGCCGAGGAAACCGACGTGACCGCCGTAGGCACCAGCTTCGCGGTGAGCCTCACCGAACGCCGCAGTGGCGGTGTCGAGGTGCTGGTGCGCGAAGGCGTGGTGGACGTGGCTGATGTGCAGGGCGCGGTGGCACCGACACGCCTGGTCGCCAATTACCGTGCGCTGGCCAATCGCAGCCACGGCATCCGCATCGAGGCCGTGCCCAGCGAGGATCTGCAGCAGCAGCTGGCGTGGCGCGAGGGAATGCTGTCCTTCAACGGCGACACGCTGTCGGTGGCCGCAGCACAGTTCCTGCGTTACAGCGACACCCGCATTGTGATCGACGATCCACTGGTGGGCAGCCGCCGCATTGTCGGCTTGTATTCGGCCAGCGACCCGCTCGGGTTTGCCCGCAGTGTGGCCCTGAGCCTGGGGTTGGTGGTGGAGCAGCACGGCAAGGAAGTCCGCCTGCGCTCACCGGAAGCCGCACCGCACCTGGTGCGGTCCATGCAATGAATGTGGGATTGAACATGCAGAACAATAATCGACGCATCCGCCAACTGGCGGTGTTGACCGCGCTGTTGCTGGGCGCCGGCCAGGCCAGCGTGGTGGCGATGGCCAGTGAGACGCAGGCCGTGCTGATCCGCGACGCAATGGTGTTCGACGGCACCGGACGCGATGCGTACCCGGCCAGCGTTCTGGTCGAGGACGGCAAGATCGCTGCCATCGGCGAGCGGCTGCAGGCACCGAAGGGCGCGCGCGTGGTCAATGCACGCGGGCAGGCATTGCTGCCGGGCCTGTTCGACCTGCACACGCACTGGACCCCCAACGCGGTGCCGTCGGCCTTGCCGCAGGTGGCAAACCTGTACATGGCCGCAGGCGTCACCACGGTCAGCGATTTCCACGAACCGCCGGAGGCCTACGCACCGCGGCGGCAGTGGCTGGCGTCGATCGCCGCGCCTGATGTCAGGTTCGCCGCACGGATGAGCACGCCGCTCGGTCACGGCGCCGACTGGGGCGATGAAAACACCACGCGCTGGGTGAATTCTCCCGAATCCGCGCGTGCAGGCGTGCAGGCCGTAGCCGCCTACAAGCCGGATTTCATCAAGGCGTTCACCGACGGCTGGCGCTATTCCAATGCCGCCGACAACAGCAGCATGGACGAGGAAACTCTCACCGCGCTGGTCGATGAGGCACACAAGCACGGGCTGAAGGTCTTCACCCACACGGTGATGGTCAAGCGTGGCAAGGCGGCGGCGCGCGCTGGCGTGGATGTCATCGCCCACAGCGTGCAGGACGGGCCGGTCGATGCGGAGCTGATCGAATTGATGCGCACGCACGGCACGGCTTACGCGCCGTCGCTGGCGGTGTACCTGCCGGAGCGCGTGGACGGCAGCGGCCGCAACAGTGCCAAGCCGGAAGTGCTGCGCCAGCGCGAGCACAACTTCGCCAACGCGCTGGGCAACGTCAAGGCGCTGCATGATGCCGGCATTCCGGTGGTGGTCGGCACCGACGCCGGCATGACCGGCACGCCGCATGGCAGCTCCACGTTGCGCGAGCTGGAACTGCTGGTGGATGCCGGACTCACTCCGGCCGAAGCATTGCTGGCCGGCACCGCACACAGCGCCAAGGCGCTGGGCGTCACTGATCGCGGCACCATTGAAGTGGGCAAGCGCGCCGACCTGTTGCTGGTGAAGGGGCAGCCATGGCGCCAGATTGGCGATATCCGCGCCACGCAGCAGGTGTATATGGCCGGGCGCCACGTGCATGGCAAGGGCACGGTGTTGCCGGCCGGCAACCGCGCCCTGGCTTTGCCGGCACAGCCGGTAGCAGCGCTGGTGGATGACTTCGAGCGCGCCAATGGCCGCACCGCGCTGGACACGCTGCGCATCGACGAGGCCGATGGTGGCAACGACCGTACCGTGCAGGTGACGGAAGTGGTGGCGCGCGAGACCGGCGGCAATGCATTGGCCACGCAGGCCAAGCTGTCGAGCAAGGACAATGCGTTTGCTGCCGCCATTCTGCCGCTGAGCCGCGGCTCAGTGGCGCCGGTGGATGCACGTGCCTACCAGGGCGTGCGTTTCGAGCTGCGCGGCAGTGCGCCGGAACTGCGCCTGGAAGTGCGTGCGCTGGGCAACCGTCGTTTCAACGCGGCCTTGCAGGCACAACCGCAGTGGCGCACGGTCGAAGTGCCGTTCTCGGCATTGCAGGGCCAGCCGCCGTATCGCGCCAAGGCGCCCCTGGCCGAGTGGAAGGGCGATGACCTGCAGCAGCTGGTGTTCTCCGCCGGCGGCGAGCCGGGCAGCAAGGTCTGGTTTGAGATCGACAACGTCACCTTTTACTGAGTCGCCGGAGTTCACCAATGAAGCCCATGTTGTTGCGCGCTGCGGTGCTGGGTTGCCTGCTGTCCACCACATCCGTCTGGGCGGCGCAGGCGGACGTGCTGGCCACGCTGGACGCCTATGCCAAGCGCCAGGCCGAAGTCGGCAGGGCGCTGTGGCAGCATCCAGAGTTGGGTTATCTGGAGACGGAATCCTCGGCGCTGCTGCAGCGTGAGTTGCGCGAGGCGGGCTTCCGCATCGAGGCTGGTGTGGCCGGCATGCCGACGGCCTTCGTTGCGACCTACGGCAAGCGCGGCAACGGGCCGGTCATCGGCCTGCTTGCGGAAATGGATGCATTGCCCGGCATGGCGCAGGCCGCCGAGCCCACGCGCAGCGGGATTCCCGGGCAGGATGCAGGGCAGGCCTGCGGCCACAATCTGTTTGGCGCGGCCTCGGTGGGTGCTGCACGGGCAATCGCACAGTGGCTGAAGGAGACCGGCAGCGACGGCCAGGTACGCTTGTACGGGACGCCTGCGGAGGAGGGCGGCTCGGGCAAGGTCTACATGGCCAAGGCCGGGCTGTTCAACGACGTGGACGTGGTGCTGCATTGGCATCCTTCCGCCGACAATTCAGCGGCACAGGGCACCACCCTGGCCAACACCAGCGGCAAGTTCCGTTTCCACGGCCGCGCTGCGCATGCGGCCATCGCGCCGGAGCGTGGTCGCTCTGCGCTCGACGGCGTGGAAGCCTTCAACCACATGGCCAACCTGATGCGCGAGCATGTGCCCGACGGCACCCGCATCCACTACGTCATCAGCAATGGCGGCGCCGCTCCCAATGTGGTGCCGGATGCGGCCGAGGCCTATTACTACGTGCGCCACACCGATCCGGCCGTGGTGCGTGATGTGTTCGAGCGCCTGTCCAAGGCTGCCGAAGGCGCGGCGATGGGCACCGGCACCACGGTGGAGTTCGAGCAGACCGGCGGTGTGTTCTCGTTACTGCCCAACGACACGCTGGGGCAGGTGATGCAGGCCGCATTGCTGCAGGTGGGCGGCGTGCAGTACAGCGCCACCGAAACGGCCTTTGCCCAGCGCATGCAGCAGACCCTGGAAAAGAAGCCGGCTTTGGACACGGCGACGCAGTTGCAACCCTATCGCGCCGACGCTGCCGGCAGCGCATCCACCGATGTCGGCGACGTCAGTTGGAACGTCCCCACGGCCGGCCTGAGCACCGCCACCTGGGTACCAGGTACGCCCGCGCACAGCTGGCAGGCGGTAGCCGCATCGGGCATGTCCATCGGCGACAAGGGCGCGTTGAACGCGGCCAAGGTGATGGCACTGGCCGCAGTGCAACTGCTGCAGTCACCGCAGACGGTGCAGGCGGCGAAGAAGGAGTTTGACGAGCGCCGCGGAGCAGGGTTCGAGTACCAGCCGCTGCTGCAGCGTGATGCGCCACCCCTGGACTATCGGCGCAAGCCAGCACGCTGACGTCGCGCCGCAGGAGGTTACCCTCGCGGCATCGGGCATCGGGAATGCGGGTTTGCGTACGGACAAGCGCAATCAGGCATCGCCCGGTGTGGCGATGTACTTCCGGGGTTAGGAGCACTTCATCCTCTTGACAACGTCATCAAGGCGCTTGGCGAATCACAACAAGCCGCGCTAGACTCGGCTCACCGCGTGGGGCGGTAGCTCAGCTGGGAGAGCGTCGCGTTCGCAATGCGAAGGTCGGGAGTTCGATCCTCCTCCGCTCCACCAAGTCTTCAAGGAAAGAGCCGCATCGTCAGATGCGGCTCTTTCCGTTTGTGCCCAATCGCCCCGCGCTTGGGGCTTGTGGCAGGCGGTGGCGCGGGCCAGCAACGTGCGCCAAGCCGCGTCCAGGCAGGCGTTTTCAGCTGATTTCATCGAATGTGAAAATTTTTGTGAAATTCGCTTGCCCAATTCGCCACGTATGCGTAATATTCGCGTCCTCGCTGGCGACAACGCCGACGAAAACAAAGTGGCCGAGTAGCTCAGTTGGTAGAGCAGGGGATTGAAAATCCCCGTGTCGGCGGTTCGATTCCGTCCTCGGCCACCATAAGATTTCGAATAAAGGTCTGCAGAAATGCAGGCCTTTTTTCATTCCGGTCAGCTCCCGCTTCAGGGCGTTGCCGCCATGGCTTACAGGTTGTTGGCGTGAGTCGAGGAGGCGGTGCTGCGATGTTCTTTGTGGCACAGCCGCGACGCTGTGCATGCGAATGCTCGGGCTCTTGATTGCTGTGAGCAAATGGCGCGCAATCTTGTCTCGCAGTCCACCTGAGTGGCAGCTCGCGTGCGATGACCTCGGTGGTGGGTTGCTTCCGGTTCCGCATTCGCCGCGAGCACGATCTTCCTGTGCTTGCCAGGATCGATGTCTCTGCGACGCGTCGTTGCAGCCTTGAAGGTGAAGGTAAGCGGATTTCTTCTGCCGGTCGCGTTGTGCTTCTTGGCTCAGTAGTGGGCGCCGGCGGGCTGGGAAGGTAGGTACGAACCGTCATCCATCGAGCAGCGCCTGGGGGTCGCTATCGGGTCTGACGCAGCGAAAAGAGGTCAGGTTGATCGTGTGGATCTTGCTGGCTTTGAGGCGTCAATTCCGGAGCTGCTCTCCAGAGACGTTTACAGCGCGCCCGCCGTTGCACAGGCTGAAGCGCACAGCAGCGCACGAAAGCAGAAACAAAAAAGGCCGGAAACCCTTGTATCTGTTGGGTTTCCGGCCTGTTTCGGGCCTTGACGGCCACTTCATTGGGGTGGGCACGCCTGAACAAGATTCATATGTCACTGTTATTAAAGTGTTTTTTGTGGTCTATTTTGCTTCGTACCCTCAAAAATACCCGTAAAAATTGGTGACGCTATCGCAAGCGCCGACGGGGGGACGATGCTCCTTTCAATGGGCTTCCTTATTGTGATGGCAGCAGACTCCAGGTGACATTATCGGGCCGGCCCCATCATTACGAAGAAAGCGGAAGACTATTGAGTTCTGCCCGTGCGTCCCGCCATCGCGGAAAGTGTTCATCAAGCAATGCGATAAAGCGTTCGTCGTGGGTGGGCGCGATAAGGTGTGTCATCTCATGGACCACCACATACTCGAGCAGGTGCCGCGGCTTTTTCACCAGCTCCGTGTTCAGGCGGATATGGCCGCGGGCATGGTTGCAGCTGCCCCAGCGGGTCTTCATGCGTTGCAGGTAGTAGCCATGCACCTTGACGCCAAGCCGGGACTCCCAGGCCTTGATCAGATCGGGCAGGACGGCATGCAGCTGCGCCTTGTGCCAGGCGTGCATCACTTCGGTGCGCTTCGCCTCGTCGGTGCCGGGGCGAACACTCAGTGTGATGCGCTTGTGATCGAGGCGGACACCGGGTTTGGCATCGACGATCTGCACATCAAGCAGATAGCGGCGCCCCCAAAGGATGTGGCTTTCGCGGGTGGTATGACGCCGCGGAGTCTCGCGGGCCTGCGCGCGGAACTCGGCCTGCTGTTTCCGGATCCAGCCGAGCCGGGTGATGGCATAGGCCCGAAGCACGTCCATGCGCGACCTTGTAGGCGCGACCAGCGTGACCCTACCTTCCGGGGGATGCACGGTCAGGTGCACGTTCTTGACGTCCTTGCGCGTCACCGCGATTTCGATGTTGCCCAACAGGAAGGTGTCCATCACCGATAGCCAGCCTGATTCTTCACCAGTTCGAACAGCCTTGACATCGCCTCACGGTCGCCATCGACGAATTTGAGCAACGTGCGGCGCACAGCTCGCTCCTTGATCTCGTTGCTCTTCCAGTCAGCCGGTACGGACTCCCGCATGGCGGTGTCGATCTTCACGGCCATACTGATCAATTCGCTGCTGTGCCTAAGCCCCTCATCGGCAACGTGCGCTGCGTCGACTGGTTTGGCCAGGATGTCCGGAAGGTTGCGGTAGATCAGGGAGGCCTCCGGCTTGCCCTGCAAGGCCTCGGGCACCTGTTCGCCACCGGCTGCATGCGACCCCAGCCTCTTCGCGAGTGCTTCGGCCTGCCTCAGGAATTCCTCGTAGCTCTTTGCATCGGCGCGTGACTGCTTGATCAGCTCATCCAGCAGGCTCGACATCTCCTTGAAGAAGCGAGGATCAGTCAGGCGCTCTTGGATGATGGCCTTGCGCACATTGTTGATGATGCCCTCGGCCACTGCCTTGGTGCTGGTGCCCTTGGCATTAAGCTTCTGCACGATGGCGTCATGGATGCCACTGTTGACAATCAGATCCACCAGCGACAGATCACCCATGTCACCCAGTTCTCGGGCTTCATCAGCACGCACGTAGCGGTTGAGCAGGTCGCGCATGTCGCCCTCGAAGGGCTTGATGTCGAACTCCTCGCCGGAATGGTTCTTGATTGCCGCGCGCATCTCAGCATAGAAAGCCACTTCGCGTTCCAGCCGGATGATTGTGGCTTCGTCGTAGCCGGCGTTCGACAACTCGCTGCCGATGTCCGCCCAGGCCCGCACGAACGCTGTCACCAGCTTGTAGAACGAGATTCGCAGCGGTTCGGCCTGCTCAAGCGCATCGGCGTTCTGTGCCTGACCGCAGAAGTAGGAGATGAACTGCTCAAGATCACGTGGTGCCAGCACCGACTCGCACAGGTGCAGCAGCGCCTCGCGGCTTTCCTCCAGTTTCCTTGCGCCTTCGGATATCCAATTCTTCAGGGTGACATTGCCGTCTTGCCCATCCTTTGCGTCCACCACCAGCTGGTCGGAGCTGTAAACCGAAATAGCGTCCTGGACCTTGCCGAACAGTTCCTTGAAATCGACGATGTAGCCGTAATCCTTGTCATCACCATCAAGACGATTGGTGCGGCAGATCGCCTGGAACAGATCGTGGTCGCGCAGGTTGCGGTCAAGGTAGATGTAGGAGCAACTAGGCGCGTCGAAGCCGGTCAGCAGCTTGCTGACCACGATCAGCAGCCTGCAGTTGGCCGGTTCATCCTTGAAGCGCCGCTTCATCTCGGCCTCGTACTTGTCGGTGCTTTCGAAATCCTTGAGCACCCAATCCATGTAGGTTTCGTACTTGTAGCGATAGTCGCTGTTCGCGGGTTCCTTCGAGTACTGGGTCTTATCAGGTTCGAAGGAGGTGATGATGCCAACGCTCCGGCCGAAATTGATGTTCCGGAACAGACGGAAATAGTGGCAGGCATCGTAGATTTCATCGGCCACCAGGATCGCGGTGCCACGGCCATCGCACAGTCGACGGCGCGTGTCGAAGTCTTCCAAAATGCTTCGGATGATTCGGTTCTTGCGCTCGCCCGAGCTAAGTAGTTCCTCCATCGTGGCCCAACGCTTGCGCAGTGCCGCCTTCTGAAAATTGTTGAGGCGTTTCGTCTTGTTGGCGAAGTACTCCTCGATCTTCTTCTTGTTGCCGAGTTCCTGCGGCACTTCGCGCGCCTCGTACTTCAGGTCCAGCACCACTTTGTCAGCCACGGCTTCGGGAAACTTGTAAGTGTGGATGTAAGTACCGAATACATCATGGGTGGTCTGCTTGTCCTTGCGCAGCAGAGGCGTGCCAGTGAAGCCGATGAAGACAGCACCGCCCAACCAGCGCTTCATCTGCTTGTTCATGTCCCCGCCCTGCGTGCGATGGGCTTCGTCCACGAACACATAAAAGCGGCCGTGTGCCGGCGGCGACAGGCCACTCAGGTCGGTGGTATCGAATTTGTGGATCAGCGCGCACAACAGCCGTGGAGTGGTCGAACCCAGCTTGGCCACCAGATCGGCGCGCGAGGTCACCCGGGTGGAATCCAGCCCGGAATTCTTCAATACCTTGGTGATCTGATCATCCAGCTCGTCGCGGTCGGTGATGACCAGGATGCGCGCACTCGGGTCGTCCTCCAACAACCATTTGGCCAGCAGCACCATCAGGATGCTTTTGCCACTGCCCTGGGTATGCCAGATCACCCCGCCTTCACGTTTTCGGGTACGTTCCTGTGCGGCTTTAATGCCAGCGTACTGGTGCTGCCTCGGGACCTTCTTGATGCCAGCATCAAAGATCACGAAGTGGTAGAGGAAATCCAGCAATCGTGCCTTGTCGAACATCTGTGCCAGCGGGCGGTCCAGCAACACACCGGCCTCGCCAGCGGCCAAGCCGGCCCCGTCTTTCCACTGCACATAGAACTCTTCCGGGCTGCCCACCGTGCCGTAATACAACCCTTGCGCGTCATTGCCCGCCAACAGCAGCTGCACCGTGCTGAAGAAAGCCTGGTTGAAGGCCGGCTCCTGGTTGCTGATGAGCTGCCGGATGCCTTCAGCCCTGTCCCTGCTACCGCGTTTGAGCTCCAACACGGCAATGGCGATGCCGTTGATGTACAGCACGATGTCGGGGCGACGATCGAAGCCACCGCGCAGGGTGACCTCCTCGGCCAAAGTGAAGTCATTGTCGTTGAACTTTTCCGGATCCCATTCGATGAAGTGGACTTTTCGGATCGGCTCGCCCAGCGCAGCTTGTACGTCGGCACCATAACGGAGTAGGCCGTAAGTCTTGAGGTTCGCGTCGTAGAGTGTGTTGCCGCTTATCTCTGCAGCGACCTGCAGCTGACGCAATGCCGTCGAGATCTGTACGTCGGTATATCCGCGCCGCTTGAGGTTCGCGGAAAGCAGCTCGGGCTCGATATTGCGGTTGTGCTTACGCTTGCCCCAGTCGCCGAGGTAGTCGTAACCCAGGCAGTCCGCCCCCGACCTGTCAGTAAACAACTTGACCACACGGTTCTGGGTGACGCGCTCGGCACGGGGGCTGCTATGCATGAGCGGCGGTCTCCAGCCTGACCGGCGACCAGATGACTTCGGCCAGAGCCATCAGCAGCGCGGCACGTTTGCCCTGTTCCTCCTTGGTGAAATCGGCATGGGCTTCAAATGGCAGCTGATGTTTGTCCATGAATTGCCGAAACTGTGGCTGGTGCTGATAGATCGCATCGCTCAGGCTGGCTGCGTAGAAGTTCTGCTGCGCGTAGTTCTTGCGCTTGTCGCCGAATGACTTGGCTTTCAGGCTGCGGTTGACGTCCTGCGGCAGCAGCAACAGCGAAGCGACATTGTTGCGGATGTCCTCGAACTCCTGCTCGCTGGCGAACATGTCAGCGTACTTGGCGAAATCGTCGGCAAAGATGTGCTCGATGTCGTACGGATTATTTGCCGCGCGGTCCACCAAGAAAGGAAAAATGTCGCCGCGCCCGGAATGCAGTTCGGTGAAAGCGGTGACCCGTGCCAGCAGGTGGTAGATGTACGACCTGCTGTGTTGGTTCAGCTCGAAGCCAGCCAGCCCCTTGCGCCATTTCTGGGTGGCGCTGCCCCGCACGGTGACCTCGTCATTGGCCAGCTCATTGCCGAGCAGTTGTACAAGCTCGTCCAGGCCCCTGCGGCGGATCTTCCGGTTCAGCAGGTGCATCGCGTAGTAGATCGACGAATAGCCGGTGCGGATGTTGTTGACCTTGCGCCGCATCATCCAGATATCCAGGTACGTTGCTGTCACTGCCAGCTTGCGGCGAACGGTGACCGTATCGTCCGACTCGACCAGTGACGCCAGCAACACGGTATTCTGCAGCGTCAGCCCATTGCGTGCGTTGTAGTAGATGGCCTCCAGACCGGGCGTATGAACCGCACTGGCCTGCTGGACCAGCAGCCAAGCCTTGGCGAAGAAGCGGAAGCTGTCCTTGACGAAGGCGGCATTGGTATCGGCCGTTCCCAGCCCCAGCCGGGTGTGATTGTCCCGTACCCAGCGATGGAACATGCTGCCCACCAGCTCCCAGTCCCGCTCAGTGGCGTTGGCAACGCGCTCGCGGATGCTTTCAGCGTATTGGGCGCGCAGCCAATCACGCATGAATTCGCCATCACGGTCGTGCTGGTGCTCCTGGTCCACCGTGATCAGCTCCAGCACTTGGTTGCGCCAGGCCACGTTTACCTCCGAGCGCGTGGTGGCATCGGTGATCGGGGCCAGCAGGTAGGCCTTGAGCATGTCCATCGGGCCCAGCGGCTTGCCTCGGTCATTCATCGATTCGAAGATGACGTTGGCGTAAGCGTCGTTGTCGGTGGCGATCTCAATCAGGCCAACCTTGCGCATCAACCAGTAGATGAAGTGAGACAGCCCCTCACCCAGCTCTTCCACCAGCCCACTGGCCTCGATTTCCTGGTAGCGGGCGTGCATGGTCTGGATGGATTCATCCTTGTCGTCCGGCACGAAAGGCTTGCCCTCGTACAGCGCACGAATGATGTCCAGGCGCTCGGGAATGTCCAGGTTGAACTTGGCCACACCCATGTCATCGCTGTAGATCAGCGGCGCCATGGTGGCTGCCACCCCCAGCTGCTTCTCGCTGGCAGCACGATACAGATGGATCAACAGCAGGGTCAGCGAGGTCGTGCGTTGCTGGCCATCCACCAGGTAGCTCTTGCCATTGCGCTGGCTGACAATGATCGAGCCGAGGAAGTATTCGCCATAGCCGTTGACTGCACTGGTCTCATGACCGGGCAGATAATGGGCGAAGAATTTGGCCTGCAGGTCGTTCAGCAGGTCCTCGATGTTCTTCTTCTCCCACTTGTACTCGCGCTGGTACTCGTCAATGGCAAACGAACGGCCTTGCAGCAACTGCTGAATGGTCCGGTAGTACGGTGTAACGGCCGACATGGCTTTCCCCCTGTTTCCTTTCGTGCTTCAGATTAACCGGATCTGGCCGGTCAGCAGTACCTGCATCATGCCTTGCTTGAGCTGAGCAATTTTGGTGCGTTGGGCTTCGAGTGCAGTGAGCTCGGTATCCATATCGCTCAAGGCCTCAGCAATAGCGGTTTGTTCTTCCTTTGACGGAATGCATACCTCGTAACCAGCCAATTGCGCCTTGCCAATTTCAAGAAATGTACTTCCGGCGCATAGGTTGATGAATCCTTGCTTCTGGATGGTCAGAAGGTAGTACAGAAAATCGCTATTCACAGAGTCGTACGGCACAAAGTTCTTGAATCCCTGATTAGTGCTCAGCGGGACTGCACTGATGGCGCACTCTCCAATCGTTGCGCGTGAAGTCATCACAATGGAATTCGAAGGGATGATCTCGGCAGAACTTTCCTTAAGCCCAAGTTCGGTGAGCTTCCTCGTTGTTTCAGAAATAAGTTTCTGGCCGTCCAATGCCGTGATGTCTGTTGGCGTAACCCATAGAACATCGCCATCCCAAAATTCAGGTCGAGATGTGCTTGGCGTTCCACCACCGCGAATATCAGCAAGCCAATCTAATCGATTCACCTCCCACTTTTCACTGAACCCCGGCAGGCGGCGCTTGCCGGTGAGCAGTTCATGCATAGCACCTAGCTTGATGGCACGCTTCTTGGCGATCAGCGCATCTTGCGCGGCCAGCAGCGCATCTACGTCACCGAGGGCGGTAGCGATGGCGGATTGTTCCGCTGCTGGCGCGAAAGGAATGCGCACTCCCCCCAACACTCTCTGGTTCAATGACGGCATAGTTGTGCCAATCGCGTTGTTCAGGAGCCACGCTTTGACAGTCCCGCTTCTGAATTGCGCTGCCAGGTACGGAGAATGGCAATTTTCAGATGGGCGCACAGTAATTCCGTCCGAACCAAGAAACCAACCGTTCTCACCTTCTGTTACCAGCGCGGATCGCTCCACTGCACCTTTTCGACCGAAAACCACATCACCGGTGCGAAGCAAATATTGCGGCAACCGCTTCACAACATGCGGCGGGATTCGCGAGGTATGGTCGCCCACGCGGAAAAAGCCATCTCCGATTTCGCCTACTGAAATTTGGGGGACGCCATCTCCATTTGTGTACTCTCTAGCCTTCAGCAACGTGCCAAATGGTCCCGTAATGATTTTTGAAAATTTGGCGACCTCACGCACATCCCAATCCTCGGGAATCGCTCCGACCTCGGTCTGCTTGTATCCGGACCTCAGTTCCACGCAAACCCCATCTTCACCAGATGCCCGGCCACCTTGGCTCCCAGCTCTTTAACCTGCACCGCCAATTGCGGCAGTGGCGAGTCATAACGTTCGGCCAGCTCCTTCACCCGCCGGGTCAGGGCCAGCGATACGCGCTCCACGTCTCCCTGCACAGCGCTGGACAATGCGGTCAACCACTTGTCGTCCACCACCAGCACCTGGATTTCCTGTATCGATAGCTTTGGGTACTTTGCCAGGGCCTTGGCATCCAGCTCGTCATCCAGGGCTTTGAGCTGCTTTTTCAGTCGCGCCATATCGTCCGTCAGCGCCAGCCACTGCTTCAGTACCGCAAGCTCATCGGCGGCCTGGGTGTCTTTGCCGATCTCGCGCACGCGATCCTTCACCTGCGCTGCGGTGATCCGGTCGAACCCGGCGAAGGCCATGTTCTCGCCGCCGTGCTCTTCTTCCAGCGCTTCCAGGGCGCTGCTGGCGTTGTCCAACGCGGCGCTAGCGTCATCAAGCGCTTTCTGTTCGGCAGCGAAGTAACGCGCCACGACCAGCGGTTTGGGCACCAGGTCACAGGCCCAGCCCTTGTCTTTGCGCTGGCCTTTCTTGTTGGTCTCGATGATGCGCGCGGGCTCCGCCTTCCAGCCATCGACAGACAGCAGGTAGGCATCGTCCTGCAGGGTCTGCGCCCAGTAGTCCATCAGGTGCTGGTAGATCGTGTAGGCATCGATCAGTGGTGCCTTCGCATAGGCGGCCAGCAGGCTTTCGGAAACCTCATGAATGAACTGCTTGGGATGACCGCCCTGGCCAAAACCAATGAGCTTCGGCCGGATTGCTTTCTCCCATCTGGCATGCAGACAGGTCACCGTGGCCTGGACGGCCTTGAACTCGGCGTGGCCGAGGATTGCCGGCTTCAGTTCGGCCTGTGGCAGCTTCAATTGCAGATAACCGGGGCGACCCACACCCTCGAACAGGGCTGCGCGCAGCGCAGGCATCTTGGCCCAGTACGCATCCAGTGCGTCCACATCGCGCTGCGGAATGCCGCCGAGCAGGTGGCCTTGGATGTCTTGCAGATCCTCGGCCTCACTGGTGTCTATATAGCGCGGCAGATTGAGGTTGTAGTCGTTCTTGGCGCTGCGGATTTCTTCGAAACCGACCATACGCGCGTAGCCTGGAATGTCCTGCGTTTTGCCGAAGGTATCGACAATGCGGTGGATATCCTGCTCGCGCAGGCGGTTCTTGTTGCCGTCCTTCAAGAAGCCCTTGCTGGCATCCATCATGAAGATGCCGCGGCGGGCGGTGGCATTGTTCTTGTCCAGCACCAGGATGCAGGCCGGGATGCCGGTACCGTAGAACAAATTGGCCGGCAGGCCGATGATGCCGGCCAGGTAGCCGCTGTCCACCAACTGCTTGCGGATAGCGGCCTCGGCATTGCCCCGGAACAGCACACCGTGCGGCAGAATGCAGGCGCCCTTGCCGTTGGCCTTGATGCTGCGAATGATGTGCAGCAGATAGGCGTAGTCACCTTGCTTTGCCGGCGGCACGCCCCAGGCAAAGCGCTGAAAGGGGTCAGCGTCTGGTGTTAGCCCCGTGCTCCAGGCCTTGTCCGAAAACGGCGGATTGGCGACCACATAGTCGAAGGTCTTGAGCCGCTCGCCATCCTTGAACTTCGGATCGGCCAAGGTATTGCCCGACTGCACGGATCCATCCGGGAAGTCGTGAAGGATCATGTTCATGCGGGCCAGACCGGCGGTGGTGGCCGAGACTTCCTGCCCGTAGAGGGTGATCTGCTTGCCCGCTGAAGCGGCCACCTTCAACAACAACGAGCCGGAGCCGCAGGTGGGGTCATAGGCGGTGGTCTTGCGTTTGGTGTTATGTGGACCTATGCCAATCAACTTGGCGATGGTGCTGCTGACTTCAGCCGGGGTGTAGAACTGGCCCTTGCTCTTTCCCGAATCCTGGGCGAAGTGGCGCATCAGGTATTCGTAGGCATCACCGAGGATGTCGTCGTGCTCGGCGCGGTTGTCAGAGAAGTTCAGTGCCGGGTTTTCGAAGATGGAAACCAGGTTGGTCAGCTTGTCCTGGCGCTCCTTGCCTTCGCCCAGTTTCTTGGGGTCGTCGAAGTCGGGGAAGTCACTGTACGAAAGACTGTTGCTATTTGCCTCAATCAACGGCTGGATGATCCGGGTGTTGATACGCTCGCCGATATCAGGCTTGCCCTTGAAAGCCACCATGTCGGCAAAACTGGCCCCGGCTGGGATCACCAGTGGCGCCAGATCATCGTCGGCGTATTTGTCGCTGACGTACTTGATGAACAGCATGAACAGGACATAGTCCTTGTACTCGGATGGCTCCATGCCGCCGCGCAGTTCGTCGCAGCTGGCCCAGAGGGAGGAATAAAGGTCGGACTTTTTGATGGGCATGGTTGATCAGGGCCGGAATAGCAAGGCCCGCCCTGTGTGGGCGGGCCGATGGGGTGCAGCGCGGCGGTGTCAGGCCGTCACTGGCGCAAGCGCGGGCTCCAAGGATGCTACGACGAACTGTTTTTTGCCATTGCAAAAACTTCGCGCTGCTTTGGTGTCGTGGCCCAAGGCGGCCAACAGGTGTTCTGCTTCAGCTTCCAATGTTGGCGCGTGGCCGCGCCACCGGAGGATGGTGTCCCAAATCAGTACGGCCAAGCGCCACCGGCGGCGCATGACTATCGTCTGGATGGTAAATGCCAGTTCGCGGGGCTCGATATTCAAGCAACGGACGGCCACACTGAGTAGCGCTACTGCTAAAGCCGTCACCACGGCGCGGTCGAACTAAGGTCGTGCCATCGGCTGTGGGAGCGATTACTTATGGTGTTTGTCGGATCGATGTGGTAGCTCGGTTTGATGGAGGCCGGGGGCGGCTATCCGATAACGACAGCGGCCTCCTAATAAGACCTTACATCCGCTACCGATCAATCTTTGACCGACTTCGCCTTTATCAGGGCGGGGGCTTTTTCGGGGGCGAGGGCAGTCATCAGGGTCGCCACATCCGCGCCCAGCCTTTCAGCAAGCTTGCATAACACCAACAGCGATGGATTTCCGACTGAGCGCTCGATCTGACTGATGTACGTGCGATCGATGCCAGCCTCGAGAGCCAGCTTCTCCTGGGAGAGCCCCTCAGCAATACGCAACTCGCGGATATTGCCCGCGAGTTCTCGTCTGACTGCTTCAAAGGGACGGCTCATGGAGATAGGTTCTCGCTTGACGAGACCCCTGGTCCACGGAATATATTCATCAAATCGTGGAGCTACGACTTGAGAACGATGGACAAAAAACCCTCTAAGCGATACCTCGCTGGCTTGGCAGCACTCTCTGTCGCCACTCTGACGGGGGCGAAATGGCAGAACCCTTCAATCGTCGATCCGGCACAACAAGAACATCAATTGGCCATTGATGACGCATATTGCAACCGGGTCGCCGTGGGAGCGGCACCTATGCCCTCCGTGAACATGCCTCAGGCTCAGAGACAAGGCGCTTATGTCTCCGGCAGCTCGACCACCTATGGTCCGAACGGTAGTGCTTATCGCGGTACTTATTCAGGCACGGTTACGCCAGTTCAAAGTGTTGGTGACGCGTTCGCAGGGGGCTTTGCCCAAGGGGCTGCAGTTGGTGGATTAATCGCCGCCCGGCGCCAACAGAGGGCCATTCATAAGGGCTGTATGGCCGAATTGGGATGGTCGAAGTCTGCATCCGCGTCTAGGGCAGTAACGCAGCCCCAGCCGGCTCGGGCTGGGGTGGCTGTAAGCCAACAGGTGACATGGGAGAAAATCTCGACATCAGGTGATGGTGGGCAAGTTTTCATCAGCCCCGAATCAGTCAGCAAGCGCGGCTCCGACGTCACCGCCTGGCTAAAGATCCAGTTCCCCCACGCCTTTGGCCCTGGGCCTGATGGGATGATGATTGATGAAGTGCAAGAACTGGCGACTTTTCATTGTTTATCTCAGCAGACCTCCTTGCTAAAGCTAATTTCGTTCTACCAAGGCAAGCAGGTCTTTGTGGACGAGCAGAGTGGTACCGACGTGAAGCGGGACGGCTTCTCGGCTGGCTCGTTGTATGAGCCAGCCTATGAAGCGTTATGTAGGCTCTAAAGATGTCGCACATCAGGGGTGATTTGTCCGAGAGAAACTCACGTCTCACCTTGGCCAACGTGTATGGCGACTGCCTGCAGTTCGGTGCGATAGACGGTGCGGCCAATAGTAAAGCGACACGTGCTTGAGGTTCCTCCCGACATGGTAACTATATCTGTGTAGCTGTTTTGGCTACTGTAATCCTCCAAAATCCAGCCTGACGGCAGCCGTTCTGGCTGCCGTCAGGGCCTGTGATGGCGAATTTTCTATCACCACGGTAGCTGTCGTAGCTACGTCCAGTAGCCGTTCCAGCTACCGTTTTTTTTTGGCATGCGGGGCCGTATGGAGCGTCATGGCTTTGCCTCTAGTTCGGCTTCTGGTTGCCACCGCATGTAGGCCTTGGAGGGCTTTGCGCCCAAGGTGAGCCCGGCTTCGTTTTCTAGTCGGTAGCTGGTGGCGTGTCGGGTCTTGTACGTAAAGCCGCCAGGGGTGTCGATCGTGATCCACCCGCGCTCCATCAGGGCGGCGAACGCGGCTTGTGTGCGGCGCTGTCCCGTTCCAATTCGCTTCATGGCTTCCCGCTGGCTCAGGAAAACCACGTTTCCATTTGAGGGCCGATACAGCGCGCGAAGCTCGACCAACAGCACGCGCGCATCTGGGTTCAAAGTTCGGTATGCGGGGCAGGTTAGTTCGTGTGCATAGAGCCGCACATGCGCTTCATTCACTATCCCGGCGCGCCCTTTGGCTCTAAGACGCGACCGTGCCACTGTCAGTGCCCTCCGCCAGGTAGTAGCTAGCAACGCGTGAGGTTCCGCGGCGGGTCGGGACGTCGACTTCGGTGGTGATGATGGGCCAGCCCGCGCGCTTCAGTGCGTGTACGTCGGCGGCTAACCGGGACGCGCCGAACGCGCGCAGCGCCTCTGAGTGAGTCAGGCTCTGGCCGGCCTCCAAAGCCGCGAGAACAGCCGCGCGAGCCGTACCCTCGACCGGGCGCTTGCAGTGGAGTTGCGGTGAGTCACCGGACCCGTGTTCCATCCCTGGTCCGGATTTGCTTGCAGGAGCTCGTTCGCTTTGGACGATGGTATTCATTGCCCCACCTTTCCAGAAACAAATTTCTCCAAGTCAGCGCGGCGGTAGCGGACGGCCCGCTTGCCCAGCTTCACATATCGCGGGCCTTCGTCTTTGGCTCGCCAATTCCTCAGAGTGGCAACTTTCAGCGCCAGCAGGGCTGCCACTTCTGTTTCGTCCAGCAGGTCGCCAGGTGTGAGTAAGGGTTGAATTTCCATCGATGTACCTCTGCAGTAGGTGACCGTAGGCCAGATGCCTTGCGGTACTGCGGAATGCAGCGATGGGAATAATTGGCTGGAAAAAGCAGGCAGCGCGGTACTCAGCGCGTGCAATCAGGAGCCTGCGCGCAGAGTCACAGGCGCGCGCTTTAGCTCTTTCCCCCATGTGGCAGACCATCGGCGAATGGTGTCCGCGTTCTTCAGAACAGGCCATCGGCGCATGACCTCCATCGCGAAATGCTCAGTCGTGCGTAGGTTTGGATGTCGGCCGCCCTTCCACTCTTTCCATAGATCCTTCGCACTGGACTTCGCGGCCTGCTTCCCGTCCTTGTCCAGCTCGACCTTTGCCTTGGCGGCGTGTCGGGCGCCGGCACTGCGCATCTCGGCAAGGGTCATGTTTGGTTCGGTCCTGATCAAACCGGGCGTGTTAGCCGGCGCTAACCCGCCGGCTATCTGGGCAATGGCATCAACCCAATGCGTAGTCGTCACGCCACGCTCACCTTCAACGGCGAACTCAACATCTCCGGCCTGGTTGTAGATCCAACACGCCACTAGATCTGCAGCGGCTGGCAGTTTGATATAGGCACTCTTACGAAATTCAGCAGCAATAGCCGCTTCTTCTTTGGTCCAGCCGGGGAAGTCCAAGGGGAGGGCTGCTCCTGCTGAAATCTCGACTTCAATACCCTTTTCATTCTCGTGAAGCCTGTACCAAGCACTGTCGCTGTTCGTATGCTCAGGGCCGAAGGTGCTCAGTTTTAGGAAGGATGGGTAGTAAATAAGCGTGCCGCCCAGATTGCTAGCCCGCAAGCGCGCCAGCAGTTCGCTAAACCAAGCTTCATTGGCCGCTTTCATGTTAGCCGCTGTTAAATCGTCGCTATTCATCGTTCACACTCGCCTTAAAGAGGGGGCCACTGCGCCCAGCGGAATGAGGCTGAGGGTTTTCGCCTGCCAATGCCGAGGCAGACCATTTGCTCAACTCACTTTGGCACGCAGCGAGACCACATTCGCCCCCGTGCGCAGCCCGTCTAGGTAATCCGCCCATGCCTGCATCATCTTCCGGCGTTCCGCCAGGTACTGCGCCTGGTTGTAGGTGCCACGAATTTTGTTTCCGTCCCTGTGTGACAGCTGGCGCTCGATGGCGTCCGGGTTCCAGCCCATTTCATTCAGCCGAGTTGATGCCATGTGCCGGAAGCCGTGCGGGGTCATCTGTTCGTTGCCATAGCCGAGCCGCCGGAGTGCCTGCCGCACCGTGTTCTCCGACATGGGGCGCTTGCTCGAAACCTTCCCGGCGAACACGTACATGCTGCGTCCTGTCAGTGAGTGCAGGTCGCGCAGTATGGCGACGGCTTGGGACGGTAGAGGTACGACGTGTGCGGGGGTGCGTGGATTCTCCTTTTCGGCCCGGCTCAACTTCTGCTTGGCGGCCGGAATGCGCCATTCGCCGGCGTCCAAGTCCAACTCGGTCCATTCCATCTGCCGAATTTCACCGGGCCGCTGGAAGAGGATCGGCGACAGCCTGAGCGCGGCCAGCGTGACGGGGTCGCCGGTGTAGTCGTCCATTGCCCGCAGTAGGTCGGCAATCTGGCCGGTTTCGGTTATGGAGGCGAAGTGCCGTTTGGTGGCCTTAGGCAACGCGCCGCGCAGGTCGTGGGCAGGGTCACGCTTGGCGATGCCCGCGGCGATGGCGTAGCGGAACACGGCCGACAGCTCCGAGCGGATGCGGTCGGCGCTCTCCAGCTTGCCGGCCTTGACCAGCCGTTGCAGGCAGGTCAGCAGCTCGGGGGCTTCGATCTCGGCCACTGGCCGCGCCCCGACATAGGGGAAAACGTGCGTCTCCATCCATGCCTTGCAGCGGTCCGACGTGCCCTTAGTGCGCTGACCGGCCTTCATCTCCTGGTACGCGCGCGTCACCACCTCCAGGCTGTTTGCCGCCCGCTCGGCCCCGGCCGCCTTTTCGGCCTTCCGCTGCGCGCCGGGGTCGATGCCCTGGGCGACCAGCGCGCGGGCTTCCTCGCGCCGCTGGCGGGCCTGAGCCAGCTTCACCTCGGGGTAGGTACCGAGCCCCAACATGTTCTCCGTCCCGACGGCGGGCCGCCTGTAGCGCCAGCGCCACAGCTTGGAGCCGTCCGGGTTCACCAACAGGAACATGCCGCCGCCGTCGGGCAGCTTGTACGGCTTGGGACCAGGCTTGGCGTTGGCGACTTCGGAGGGGGACAGCGGCTTGGCGGTCAACTTGGGCATGGGTGCGGGCATCTGGTTTGCGGGTACGGTCCCTTGTGGGTAGCCGCGTACCCGCACTTGTACCCGCAAACTTGTGTGATTTCCAGAGACGCTCAGGTACGTCACGGGAGGATCGGGCAACAAAAAACCCCGATTTCTCGGGGTTTTAAGTAACTACCGGGAGGTCCCGGTCAGTTGGATTGGTGGAGGTGGGCGGAATTGAACCGCCGTCCGAAAGCACTCCATCCCCGGTACTACATGCTTAGCTCACCGTTGGGTCTCGTCCTGTGGCAGCACGGTGTGCAAAGCGCACCCCAGGACCAGCCTGTTTTGGTTAAGCCATGACTGACAGGCAGCCGTCACAGCCGGTTCCGTGATAATGACCCTACATCCACGAGCACGGGCACAAGTGGGTTCGGGGCTTACGCCTTAAGCGGCGAGAGCGTAGTTGTCGTCGTTGGCAACTAGAGTTTTGCAGCTGGATTTACGAGGAAAGCTACCCCCTCGGCATGCACCAAGCGACTTCATAACCTCCGTCGAAACCAATGCACCCCCGGTTAGACGTTGAGCCATGAGTACTTTGGGTGTCCGGCAAGCCGGGCAGGGACCAAAGCCTCGCTGAGCAGGGCCGATACTACGGCAAACAAGCTGAATCGTCACGCATCGCGGCTGGGGCGGTTAACGCCGGGGCGACCTTTCTGCGACATCACGAGCGCCAGCATCCGTCCGGGAGACGGTAAGAGGCTTGGAACCATGCAAGTGTCGCAATCACGACGGAGCCTGGGAGGGTTGGTGGGGCGCCCTGGGGCGGGTTATCGGCGCAGGGCCTTGCCGCCGGTGCTTGCCTATGTGTTGCTGGCAGGTCTGCTGAGCGCTGCTGTCTTCGTTGATGCGGTGTATCTGCCGATGCTGGCAACCGCTCTGTTGTTGGTGTGTGGCGGGATGATTCAGCGAATGGCGTTGTCGCGGCGTCGATTCGCGGGCTGGCAATGGGTGGCGGCGCTGGTGTTGCTGGTTTTCCGGCCGGATTGGTCGGGGCTGGATGCAGCTGCGTTTTCACGCCTTGCTGCCGCGGGCATGCTGATCGCGGTCGGGCAGGTGGTGTTGGTCACCTGGAGAATTACGCGGTTGGCGCGGCAGGTTCAGGAGGTGGCCGATGCCATGAGCGATGCCGACATCCTGGCGCTGCTGCCCGCGCCTGCGGCGGAAGATGCACGCCGTTGGCTGGCAGGTGATGACCGCAAGCAGGTGGAGCTGGCACAGGTGGTCATGTTGTCGGTACTGCATGCGGCCCTGGCAGCGGTGCTGCCGGGCCGACGAAGGATCAAGCGGCCGCTCGTGGCCAGATGAGGCCTGCGCCGCGCACCGTGTTGCTGCGCGCAGCAATACTTGATCAGGACGTGTTCGCGCCCGGATTGGGAACGGCGCTGGGCGTCAGGCGTTGCGGTTGTGGGCGCGCATGGCGCGTTGCTTCTCGCGGGCCCAGTCGCGTTCCTTGGCGGTGTCGCGCTTGTCGTGGTTCTGCTTGCCCTTGGCCAATGCGATCTCAAGCTTGATCTTGTTCTTGCTCCAGTACATCGCCGTGGGCACCAGGGTGTAGCCATCGCGTTCGATGCGCCCGATCAACTTGTCGATCTCGCGCCGATGCAGCAGCAGTTTCCGCTGGCGGCGATCCTCCGGGACGGTATGCGTGGAGGCCTGGATCAGGGGGGTGATCTGGGCGCCGATCAGGAAGATTTCGCCATCCTTTACATAGGCGTAGGCGTCGGTCATGTTGCCGCGCCCGGCGCGGATGGCCTTGATCTCCCAGCCCTGCAGCACCAGCCCGGCCTCGAAGCGTTCTTCGAGGTGGTATTCGTGCCGGGCACGCTTGTTCAACGCGATGGTTTTGTTGGCCGTCGCGTTCTTTGCTTTATCCTTGCCGGTGTTCTTGCTCATTTACGTATTGTCTCCGATTCGGAGGCATTCCGGACATTCATCGTATTCCCATGCCTACCATCCGCCGAAGCGCTCTGGTCGAACACTCTGCCGAACGCATGTTTGACCTGGTCAATGACGTCTCTGCCTATCCGCGCCGGTTCCGCTGGTGCGACAAGGCGGAGATCCTTGAGCAAGGGGAGGAGAAGCTGGTGGCGCGGCTGGATCTGGGCTTGGGCTCGTTCCGGACCTGGTTCATGACCGAGAACACGCTGCAGCGGCCGCGCAGCATCGACATGCAACTGCGCGACGGCCCGTTCAAGCGCCTCCACGGCCGCTGGGATTTCCAACAGCTGGCCGACAACGCCTGCAAGGTGACCCTGGAACTGGAGTTTGAGCCGACATCGCGGTTGCTGGGGCCGGCGCTTGCGCTGGGTTTCCAGGGGCTGGCTGACCGCATGGTCAACGATTTCGTGCGTGTGGCCGACCAGGAGGTTTGAGCCATGCGCGTTGAAGTCGTGCTGGCCTGGCCCGGCAACTACCAGCGGCGGGAGCTGGACCTGCCGGAGGGCTGTGTGGTGTCCGAAGCAGTGGGGGCCGCTGCGCTGGACGCGGCGGGCGAAGTGGTGGCCTATGCGGTCCATGGCCTGCTGGCACGCCCGCAGCAACTGCTGCACGAGGGTGACCGTATTGAACTGCTGCGCCCGTTGCTGGCCGACCCCAAAGAAAATCGCCGCCGGCGTGCGCGCGGCGGCGATTGATTTCAGGGTGGCGTTGGGGGCTCAGCGGCCGCCGCGCTTCTTCTTGTCCTTGGCCAGGTTGCGGCCGAACTGGCGCACGCTCTTGCGGGCAAGCTCGGCGTCCTGGGTGGGGAAGTAGTCGCCTTCCCAGCGCGAGACCTGGTCGTTTTCGAAGAACACGGTGAAGTTCTTCACTTCGGTGCGGCCAAGGCGGTCCACGCGTTGGCTGGCGGTGTAATCCCAGCGCTGGGCGTGGAAGGGGTCCGGAATGGACGGCGTGCCCAACAGTGCATTGACCTGCTGCTTGCTCTGGCCAGCCTGCAGCTGCGCCACGGATTGCTCGCGGATCAGGTTGCCCTGGTAGATGGGCTGCTTGTAGATGATGCCGCAGCCGGTGGTGGACAGGGCGACGACGGCGATCAGCAGGAGGTTGCGCATTGGGTAGGGCGATTTAGGATATCGGGCTGATGATACACTCCCCAGCACCCAGCGCGATCTGACCGGAGGCAACTGGCGTTAAACCGCCAATGAACACGATGGCCATGGAATCCAATGAGCTGCGCAAAGTCGGCCTGAAGGTGACGCATCCCCGCATGCGCATCCTTGCCCTGCTTGAGCAGAACACCCCCCACCACCACCTCACCGCCGAAGACATCTACCGGCAGCTGCTTGATTGTGGCGATGAGATTGGCCTGGCCACGGTTTACCGTGTGCTGACCCAGTTTGAAGCAGCCGGGCTGGTGCTCAAGCACAACTTTGAAGGCGGCCAGGCGGTTTATGAACTGGACCGCGGTGCCCATCACGACCATATGGTGGACATGGACACTGGCAGGATCATTGAGTTTGAAAGCCATGAAATCGAGCAGCTGCAGCGCAAGATCGCCGCTGATCATGGTTACGACCTGGAAGAGCACTCACTGGTGCTGTACGTGCGCAAGAAGCGCCGTTGAGTCTTGGTGGCGCGGCCTTTGAGCCGTGCACAACGGAGATGGAAAAACACCGGCCTTGGCCGGTGTTTTTTGTTTGTGGGCGTGTGATTTGGCTCCCTCCCTTTCGCTGATGACGAAGGGGAGGGTTTGGGAGGGGACTTTTAGGGCTGGGTTTGATGAGCCCCAAAGCTGCCCTCACCCCAACCCCTCTCCCGTGAACGGGAGAGGGGCTTTAAAGCAAAGCAAAGCCAAGCCACAGTCCGCAGCCCACGGCCACGGCCCGCAGCTGTCTGGCTTCAGGCTTCGGTGAGCAGCTTTCGGGCGGCGGCGCGGGCTTCCTTGCTGACTTCGGCGCCGCCGAGCATGCGGGCTAGCTCTTCTTCGCGGCCCTTGGCGTCGAGCAGTTCCACCGCGCTCTGGGTCATGCCTTCCACCGGCGCCTTGCTGACGCGGTAGTGCGCGTGGCCCTTGGAGGCCACCTGCGGCAGATGGGTGACGCACAGTACCTGTCGGCGGTCGCCCAGGGCGCGCAGTTTCTTGCCGACGATGTCGGCCACGGCGCCGCCGATGCCCGAATCCACTTCGTCGAAGACCATGGTCGGTACGGCGTCCAGCCCGAGGGCCGCCACTTCGATGGCCAGTGAGATGCGTGACAGTTCACCGCCCGAGGCCACCTTGCGCAGGGCGCGGGGGGGCTGGCCGGCGTTGGCCGCCACCAGGAATTCGACGCGTTCGGCGCCGTTGGGGTCCGGGCGCAGTTGCGGCTGGGGCTCCAGTGCAATCAGGAACTGCCCGCCGCCCATGCCCAGTTCACCGATCAGTGCCGTGGTGGTCTGGGAAAGTGCCTTGGCGGCAGTTTCCCGGCTTTGGCTCAACTGGGCGGCAGTGGTCTGCCAGTGGCCGGCGGCCTTGTCGATCTCGCCGGCCAGCTTGGCAAGGCGCTCGTCGGCACCGCGCAGTTGTTCCAGTTCGTTTGCGATGCGCTCGCGGGTAGTGCCGAGCTCTTCCATCGGCACGCGGTGTTTGCGGGCCAGGTCGTGCAGGCGGCTCAGGCGGCGCTCGATTTCCTCGAACGCATCCGGGTCGCTGTCCAGGTCGTCCTGGACGCGGTCCAGCTGCGCCAATGCTTCCTGCAGTTGGATGCCGGCGGCGTCGAGCATGCTGTCCACTTCGCCCAGGCGACTGTCGTGCTGGCTGACGCGGGCGAGCTCATTGCGCACTTGCTGCAGCAGCGACAACAGGGACGGGGATTCATCGTCGCCATTGAGCAGGCCGCCGGCACGTTGGCAGGCCTCGATCAGGGCGGTGGAGTGGGCCTGGCGCCGGTGGCTGCTGGTGAGGTTGGCGATGGCGGCCGGTTCCAGATCCTCACGCTGCAATTCGCCTTGCTGATGTTCCAGGAAGCCGATGCGGTCGGACACATCACCCTGTTGGGACAGCGCGTCGCGCTCGTCCAGCAGGGCCTGCCAGGCGGCGGTGGCGGCGCGCACGGCGGCGCGTTCGGCATCGTTGCGCGCATAGGCGTCCAGCAAGGACAGCTGGCTGGGGCGCGAGAGCAGGGCTTGCTGATCGTGCTGGCCGTGGATTTCGACCAGGAAGGCGGCCAGTTCGGTCAGCTGCGAGACCGGCACCGGGCGGCCGTTGATGAAGGCGCGTGAGCCACCGTCGGCACGAATCACCCGGCGCAGCTGGCATTGGCCGTCATCGACCCGCTCGTTGTCGCGCAGCCATTGGTGGGCCGGCATGTCGGCGTCGATGCTGAATTCGGCCGAGAGTTCGGCACGGCTGGCGCCGTGGCGGACCACGCCCGAGTCGGCACGCAGGCCGGACAGGAAGCCTAGTGCGTCGACCATCAGCGACTTGCCCGCGCCGGTTTCACCGGAAACCACGGTCATGCCCGGCCCAAACTCCAGCTCGGTGGCACGGACGACAGCAAAATCCTTGATCGAAAGATGTTTGAGCATGGCAGGCAGCTGATGGGGCCGGGCAAAGCTAGCATGTGCGCCGGACAGGTCAATGCTGGGGTGCTAGCCGGTGCAACTTAGCGACACACTGTCTCAAAGACTGAGCCGGAACCTTGAAACCCGTGGCAACGCCCACATACGGGGCGGGGTAGGCGGGCAGAACCTCCGCCAGGGAACCGGAAATGAACCAAGATCACCCCGAAACCAATCTTGAAGCCGGTGCGGATGGCGCACTGGCCGATCAGCACGAAGCGCAGCTGCAGGCCCTGCGTGACGAGTTGGAGCAGGTCAAGTCCGACGCGCTGCGTGAGCGCGCTGACCTGGAAAACCAGCGCCGCCGCGTGGCCCGTGACGTTGAACAGGCCCGCAAGTTCGCCAACGAAAAGCTGCTGGGCGAGCTGCTGCCGGTGTTCGACAGCCTGGATGCCGGCCTGGCCGCAGCCGGCGCCGAGGCCAATCCGCTGCGCGAAGGCCTGGAATTGACCTACAAGCAGTTGTTGAAGGTGGCTGCCGACAACGGCCTGGCCCTGCTGAACCCGGTGGGCGAAGCGTTCAACCCGGAGCATCACCAGGCCATCAGCCAGGTCGATCCGGCGGGCGCAGCCCCGGGCAGCGTGGTCCAGGTGTTCCAGAAGGGCTACCTGCTCAACGAGCGCCTGCTGCGGCCGGCGCTGGTGGTCGTGGCACGGGTTGACTGACCCCTTTCGGCTGGCCGCCGGTTAAACGGCGCCGGCCAACCGCAATTCAGCGTTCCGGGGGTGGCTTGAATGTCACCGCGCCATCCCCCACATCCCATTCATCCCCGGCGGCTGCCGGCAAACGAATCCTCAGGAGTCCCCCATGGGCAAGATCATTGGTATCGACCTCGGCACCACCAACTCGTGCGTGGCGATCATGGACGGCGGCAAGGCCCGCGTCATAGAAAACTCGGAAGGCGACCGCACCACGCCCTCCATCGTCGCCTACACCAAGGACGGCGAAGTGCTGGTGGGTGCCTCGGCCAAGCGCCAGGCCGTCACCAACCCGAAGAACACCTTCTATGCGGTGAAGCGCCTGATCGGCCGCAAGTTCACCGACGCCGAAGTGCAGAAGGACATCGCGCACGTTCCGTACAGCATCCTGGCCCATGACAATGGCGACGCCTGGGTGCAGACCAGCGATGCCAAGAAGATGGCGCCGCAGGAAATCTCCGCGCGCGTGCTGGAAAAGATGAAGAAGACCGCCGAAGACTTCCTCGGCGAGAAGGTCACCGAAGCGGTCATCACCGTGCCGGCCTACTTCAACGACAGCCAGCGCCAGGCGACCAAGGATGCCGGTCGCATTGCCGGCCTGGACGTCAAGCGCATCATCAACGAGCCGACCGCGGCAGCCCTGGCCTATGGCCTGGACAAGGGTGATAACAAGGATCGCAAGATCGTTGTGTACGACCTGGGCGGCGGCACCTTCGACGTGTCGATCATCGAGATCGCCAACGTCGACGGCGAGAAGCAGTTTGAAGTGCTGGCCACCAACGGCGACACCTTCCTGGGCGGCGAAGACTTCGACAACCGCGTCATCGAATACCTGGTTGAAGAGTTCCAGAAGGACCAGGGCATCGACCTGCGCAAGGATCCGTTGGCCCTGCAGCGCCTGAAGGACGCCGCCGAGCGCGCCAAGATCGAGCTGTCCTCCGCGCAGCAGACCGAAGTGAACCTGCCGTACGTCACTGCAGACGCTTCCGGCCCGAAGCACCTGAACATCAAGCTGACCCGCGCCAAGCTGGAAAGCCTGGTCGAAGAGCTGATCAAGAAGTCGATCGAGCCGTGCCGCGTGGCGTTGAATGACGCCGGCCTGCGTTCGAGCGACATCAGCGAAGTGATCCTGGTCGGCGGCCAGACCCGCATGCCGAAGGTGCAGCAGGCTGTCACCGAGTTCTTCGGCAAGGAACCGCGCAAGGACGTCAACCCGGACGAAGCCGTGGCACTGGGTGCTGCGATCCAGGGCGGCGTGCTGGGCGGCGACGTCAAGGACGTGCTGCTGCTGGACGTGACCCCGCTGTCGCTGGGCATCGAGACCATGGGCGGCGTGTTCACCAAGATCATCGAGAAGAACACCACCATCCCGACCAAGGCCTCGCAGACCTTCTCCACCGCCGAGGACAACCAGTCGGCCGTGACCGTGCACGTGCTGCAGGGTGAGCGCGAGCAGGCCCGCTACAATAAGTCGCTGGCCAAGTTCGACCTGTCCGGTATCGAGCCGGCGCCGCGTGGCATGCCGCAGGTCGAGGTGTCCTTCGACATCGACGCCAACGGCATCCTGCACGTGTCGGCCAAGGACAAGAAGACCAACAAGGAACAGAAGGTCGAGATCAAGGCCGGTTCGGGTCTGTCCGAGGAAGAGATCGCACGCATGGTTGCCGACGCGGAAGCCAACCGCGAGGAAGACAAGAAGTTCCAGGAACTGGTGCAGGCCCGCAACCAGGCTGACGGTCTGATCCACGCCACCCGCAGCGCCATCACCGAGCATGGCAGCAAGGTTGGCGGCGATGTGATCGGCAAGGTTGAAGCCGCACTGGCCGATCTGGAAACCGCGATGAAGGGCGACGACAAGGCGCAGATCGAAGCCAAGTCGAAGTCGCTGGAAGAAGCCGGCCAGGCCTTGTTTGCTGCTGCTTCGGCCGGTGACCAGGGTGGCGCGGCGCCGGACGCCGCTGCTGGCCAGGCCGCTGATGACGTGGTGGACGCCGAGTTCACCGAGGTCAAGGACGACAAGAAGTAAGGCCTGGAATCGTGAACGGGGATTCGGGGTTCGGAACTGCGGTTCCGTGTTCCGGATCCCCTTCCGGCATCTGCAAGTCAGCTGCTGTCCGTGACCCCCGACAACCCGATTCCGAAACCATGTGCCGATGAAACGCGATTATTACGAAGTACTGGGCGTAGCCCGCACCGCCACCGATGAAGAGCTGAAGAAGGCCTATCGCCGTTGCGCGATGAAGCACCACCCGGACCGCAACCCGGGCGATGCCGCCGCCGAAGCTGCCTTCAAGGAGTGCAAGGAGGCGTACGAAACCCTGTCCGACGGCAATAAGCGGCGCATGTATGACGCCCACGGCCACGCCGCGTTCGAGCACGGCATGGGCGGCGGCGGTGGTCCGGGTGGCCCGGACATGAACGATATCTTTGGCGATATCTTCGGCAATATTTTTGGCGGCGGGGGCGGTGGCCCGCGCCAGCCGCGTCGCGGTGCCGACATCGGCTACGTGATGGAGCTGGACCTGGAAGAAGCGGTGGCCGGCGTCGAGCGCCGCATCGAGATTCCAACCCTGGCCGAATGCGGCGATTGCGACGGCAGCGGTTCGGAAGACGGCAAGGTCGAGACCTGCAACGTCTGCGGTGGTCGCGGCCAGGTACGCGTGCAGCGCGGCATCTTTGCCATGCAGCAGGCCTGCCACAACTGCGACGGCCGTGGTCAGATCATCGCCAAGCCCTGCAAGACCTGCCACGGCAATGGCCGTGTCGAGGAAGACAAGGTGCTGTCGGTCAAGGTGCCGGCGGGCGTGGATACCGGCGACCGCATCCGCCTGCAGGGCGAGGGCGAAGCCGGCCCGGCCGGGACACCGCCGGGGGATCTGTATGTGGAAGTGCGGGTGCGCGACCATGCCATCTTTACCCGCGATGGCGACGACCTGCACTGCGAAGTGCCGATCCGCATCTCGCAGGCGGCGCTGGGTGACGCGATCCGCGTGGCCACGCTGGGCGGCGAGGCGGAAATCCGCATTCCGGCCGAGACCCAGACCGGCAAGCTGTTCCGCCTGCGTGGCAAGGGCGTCAAATCGGTGCGCAGCCGCACCGAAGGCGATCTGTATTGCCGCATCGTCGTGGAAACGCCGGTCAACCTCACCAGCGAGCAGCGCAAGCTGCTGGAGCAGTTCGAGGCGACCTTCAGTGGTGAGGAAGCGCGCAAGCATTCGCCCAAGTCGGCGACCTTCATTGATGGCGTCAAGGGTTTCTGGGAACGCATGAAGTCCTGAGGCATCACCTGCACTGCCGAGCCATGCACGGCAGTGGTTTTCCCGGTAATGCTCTGCCGAGCATGGCCCGGCACTAGCAGACTTCAAAAGCCGCAGCGTGCTGCGGCTTTTGTCGTTATGCCGTCGGCGATTGGTTGCGCACGCAAATGCATGCGGGTGCTGCGCTCCCGGCAGTCGTAGAATGGGGCGATGAACGAAGCTGACCATAGCCATCTTGTGCACGGTCGTCGGCAGCGCCCGGATGGGCCGTTGCCGGTGGACGTGATTTCCGTCCAATCGCAACTGGTATACGGCCATGCCGGCAACAGCGCGGCGGTGCCGCCGTTGCGCGCGCTGGGCCTGCGCGTGGCGGAAATTCCCACCACGCTGTTGAGCAATGCGCCGTTCTACGCGACCTTGCGCGGGCGTGTTCTGCCTGCGGACTGGTTTGCCGACCTGTTGCTTGGCACCCAGGAACGTGGCTTGCCACAGCGCGCGCAGATGCTGGTGTCCGGCTACTTTGGCAGCGTCGGCAATGGCACTGCCTTTGCCGACTGGCTGGACCATGTGTTGCCGCAATCGCCGGGCCTGCGTTACTGCCTGGATCCGGTGATGGGCGATACCCACACCGGCCCCTACGTGGAGCCGGGCCTGGAACGCGTGTTTGCCGAGCGTCTGCTGCCGCACGCCTGGCTGGTGACGCCCAATGCCTTTGAACTGGGCTGCCTCACCGGCATGCCCGCGCTGGAACAGGACGACGCCATCGCGGCATCGCGCAGCTTGCTGGAGCGCGGCCCGGAATGGGTGATCGCGCACTCCGTGTCAGGCGACCCGGGCGAACTGGTGACCTTGGCCATTGGCCGCAATGAAACATGGCGCTGGACCTCGCCACATCTTCCGGTGGACGTGGCCGGCACCGGCGATGTGCTGATGTCGCTGCTGGTGGCGTTCCTGATCAAGGGCCACACCTTCGAGGATGCAGTGGGGCGTGCCATTGCCGGCGTACATGCGGCGCTGGAAGCCACGCTCAGTCACGGCGTGGAGGAGTTCGACGTGCTGGCGGCAGTGCCGGCGGCGCTGGGGACACCGCACCGTTTCCGTGCCGAGCGTCTGGCGTGAGTCAAGACTCCGCGGTGGTAGCGCCGGTCATCGGCATCGTGGGCAGTGGCGGCGCATACGGGCGCTGGCTGCGTGGTTTTTTCCAGGCGCGCATGGGCCTGGAGGTCATCGGCCACGACCCGGTGGACCCAGGCTCGCAGACGCCCGAGCAGTTGCTGGAGCAGGCCGATGTGCTGTTGTTCTCGGCACCGATCCGTTGCACCCCGGCACTGATCCGCGACTATGTGCGGCAATCGGCGGGGCGCGAACGGGGCCGCCTGTGGCTGGATGTCACCTCGATCAAGGCCGAGCCGGTGGCTGCGATGCTGGAGTCACAGGCTTCCGTGGCGGGCCTGCACCCGATGACTGCACCGCCCAAGGCGCCCACGCTCAAAGGCCGGGTGATGGTGGTCTGCGAGGCGCGCCTGGATGCACGTTGGCAGGCCTGGCTGGACGCGTTGTGTGCTGCCCTGCAGGCCGAATGCGTGCGCGGCACGGCCGAGCATCACGACCGGGTGATGGCGCTCGTGCAGGCGATGGTGCATGCCACGCACATGGCGCAGGCCGGCGTATTGCGCGAGTACGCGCCGTTGCTGGGGTCGCTGCAGGAATTGATGCCGTATCGCTCGGCGGCGTTTGAGCTGGACGCGGCCATCATTTCGCGAATCCTGAGCCTGAACCCGGCCATCTACGAAGACATCCAGTTCGGCAATCCGCATGCGGGCGAGGTACTGGATCATCTGTTGGACCAGCTGACGCGTCTGCGCGCCTTGTTGGCCGATGGCGATGACACGGCCCGCGCTGCGTTCCGCCAGCAGTTTCTCGGCGACAACCGCCAGGCGCTGGGCGAACAGGCGCTGGATGACGGCAACTACAGCTTTGAGCGGGTGGGCTATCTGCTGGCCGACTTGACCGATTCACGCGCGATGAGTGTGCACCTGCCGGAAGATCGCGCCGGTTCGCTGCGTGAGCTGCTGCATGTGTTTGAGCGGCATGGCATCAGCCTGGCGTCGATTCATTCCTCACGTACGCCTGCGGGCGAAGTGCATTTCCGCATGGGCTTTGTGCAGGCCTACGCGCCGGACGTGTTGGCCGCCGCAGCGGCGGAAATTGACAGCAGCGGTATTGGTCGAGTGCTGGGCCGCTGAGCGGCTGCACCTGCTTCGGCCTGCAACATGAGCGGGTCGCGCGGGGATGAGGGTGGCGGCCTGGAAGTACCACGGCTCCATGCCGCCTGGTCTCATTCGCAGCCAGTCTCGATCGCTGAGACGGCGGTGTACTAATCCACAGCGGGTGTGGATGAGGTGTTCACAACCATGTGGATAATCGCCGGCAGCCCTTGTGGCGCAAGGCTGTCAAGACAGTTGCCTAAATATTGACCACTTCACGGCCATCTCGGCAAAGCCCATTCAGCATCAAGCGCGATACGGCTGGCTGAGCGACAAGGTCACCTCGCCATCGGAGGTGGAGAGCCGGGCGCCTTCACGAATCAGGGCGCGGCCATCGGCCAGTTCATAGCGCGTTGAATGCGCCGCGCCACCGTCCTCATCCTTGAACTCGATGACGATCCAGCTTTCGCCGTCGTCCGTGGTTGCGGGAAATTGTCGAAACGCCATGGCTGCTGTGCTCCTGTGCCAGAACGCGGTGCCAGGGATGCGGCACCGCCTGCCGAGCTTGCCGCCGGCGGTGTTATGCAGGCGTTACCTGTGCGTTCTCAATCGATGAACTGCAGCCGCGCCAGTTCGGCGTACAGGCCATCCTGTGCCAACAGTTCGGCATGCGTGCCCTGGGCGACGATGCGGCCGTGGTCCATGACCACGATGCGGTCGGCCTTGAGCACGGTGGCCAGGCGGTGCGCGATCACCAGCGTGGTACGGCCGGCCATCAAACGCTCCAGCGCCTGCTGCACCGCGCGTTCGCTCTGGGCATCCAATGCGCTGGTGGCTTCATCCAGCAGCAGCACAGGCGCGTCCTTGAGCAATGCGCGGGCGATGGCCACGCGCTGCTGCTGGCCGCCGGACAGGCGCGCGCCGCGTTCGCCCAGGTCGCTGGCGTAGCCTTCCGGCAACTGGCTGAGGAATTCATCGGCTTCGGCCGACCGTGCCGCAGTGCGTACTTCCTCGTCGCTCGCCTCCAGGCGGCCATAGCGGATGTTGTCTGCGGCGCTGGCGGCGAACAGCGCCGGCTGCTGCGGCACCAGCGCGATGTTCTGGCGCAGTTGCGAGGGGTCAAGTTGACGCAGGTCCACGCCGTCGATGCGGATGCTGCCTTCGTCCGGGTCGTGGAAGCGCAGCAGCAATGACAGCACGGTGCTCTTGCCTGCGCCGGAGGGGCCCACCAGTGCCACTGTTTCGCCCGGCGCGACGGTCAGGCTGAATTCGTGGAGCGCGGGCCGGTCGGGACGCTGCGGGTAGTGGAAGGAGACCTGCTCAAAGCGGATCTCGCCACGCAAAGGCCGTGGCAACGGCTGCGGCTTGGCGGGAGCGGTGATCTGCGGGATTTCGTTCAATAGTTCGGAGATGCGGCCCATGCCGCCCGCCGCCCTCTGCAGTTCGTTCCAGACCTCGGCAAGTGCGCCAACCGAACCGCCGCCGATCAGCGCGTACAGCAGGAACTGCCCCAGCGTACCGGCGCTCATGCGGCCGTCGACCACATCGTGGGCGCCGGACCACAGCACCGCGACGATCGCGCCGAATACCAGCACCATCGCGATTGCGGTGACCAGCGACTGGGTGCCGATGCGGCGGCGCGCGGTGGCGACGGTGACCCGCAGCGCGTCCTGGAAGCGGCCGCGCTCATAGGGCTCGCGCGCATGCGCCTGCACGGTGCGTACCGCGCCCAAGGTTTCGGCCGCCAGTGCGTTGGCGTCGGCGACGCGGTCCTGGCTGGCACGGGCAATCTTCTCCAGCCGACGTGCGCCCAGCACGATGGGCAGCACCGCCAGCGGAATGCCAACGAGCGAGTACAGCGCAAGTCGCGGGCTGGTCACGAACAGCATGGCCATGCTGCCGATCACGGTGACGGTGCTGCGCAGCGCCACGGACATGGTCGAGCCGATCACGCTGCGCAGCAACTCGCTGTCGGCGGACAGGCGCGAGACCAGTTCGCCGCTGCGGTTGCGGTCGTGGAAGCCGGCGTCCAGGCCGATCAGGTGCGCATACAGCTGGTCGCGCAGGTCAGCCACCACCTTCTCGCCGAGCAGCGACACGAAGAAGAACCGCACCGCCGTTGCCAGCGCCAGCACCAGCGCAACCACGAACATCAGCATGAAGGCCTGGTTGATCTGGCCACCGCCGCCGGAGAAACCGTTGTCGATCATCTGCTTGACCGCCACCGGCAGGCTCAGTGTGGCGGTCGAGGACACCGCCAGCGCCAGCAACCAGCCTACGAACAAGCCGGCATGGCGGCGCACGAACGGCCACAGTGTGCCAAGGCTGCCGATCTTTTTGAGGCGGCGAGGGGAGGCGGCTTCTTGCGGGGCGTCAGTCATTGCGGTCGGGCTCACTCAGGCGCAGGCGGTCACGGGTGGCATCACGCAGGCGGGTCGCCAATGCGTCGAGGCGGTCGGCCGGAAGGCGCACATGCAGGCGCAGGCCTTCGGGCAGGAATTGTTCGTCCAGTTTTTCGGCAGCGGCGTTGCCCAGCAGGGTATGCACGATGCCCATGTCTTCGAAGCCGCATTGCAGGATGCGCTCAGCCATCGGCACCAGCGGGCTGCGCGGTGCCAGCCGCAGGCATTCGGCAGCCGTGCCGCCATAGGCACGCACCAGACCACCGGCCCCGAGTTTGATGCCGCCATACCAGCGCGTCACCACCACGGCCACGCGGTCGTAACCCTGGCCGTCGATGGCCGCAAGGATCGGCCGGCCGGCGGTGCCGGAAGGCTCGCCGTCGTCACTGGAGCGGTACTCGTTGCCGTGCCGGTACGCCCAGCAATTGTGGGTGGCATCCGGCACGGACACCGCATCGACGAATGCCAGCGCATCGGCGGCGTTGCCGACCGGGGCGGCGTGCGCGATGAAGCGGCTGTGCTTGATTTCCAGCTCATGGCTGGCAGGTGCGGCAAGGGTGTCGAGCATTGCCGCCATTCTAGTGGCTGGCGGAGAGGCTGTCCGTTGTGTTGGCCGTACCGGGGTGGAACACCACCGGGCTTCGGGGCACGCTTGCCCGCATCACCGCTGAAAGGGGCTGCCCGGCCTGGCGGCTGGGCAAGCGACGCGTTGCCGGCGGTGCTTGCAACACCGCATCGCAACGGGCCCGGCGTCAGTCCTTGAGCAGCGGGCGCAGCTCGCGCGGGATGCGTGCTTCCGGATATTCCTGGACGAAGCGGCGCAGGCTGGCCCGGGCGCCTTCGATGTCGCCGCTGTCGTGGCGTTCGCGGATTCTTTGCAGCCATTTGCGACGGGGCAATGAAGCGTCGTCCGCAATGTCGTGCTGTGGCTGTGTGCGATCAAGCAGCGCGTCATCGTTCACCGCCGGCACCTCCGTGGCCGGCGCCGGCGGTGCGGGCGCACGGAACTGCATCGCGCGTTCGCGTGCTTCCGCCGAGGCGGCTGCCTGTTTGACGGTGGCGGCGCTGCGGCTTTTCTCCAGCAACGGTGCACTGGCCGCTTGTGGCGCGGCAGGTACATGGATGATCGGTGCAGGTTCGGGTGAATGAACCGCAGGCACCGCATTCTGCGACGCCGCTGGCTTGGCAATGGCGTCCATTGCAGGAGCAGGAGCAGGAGCAGGAGTGCTTGGCGCAGGCGCTTCGGTTTTCGCTGCCTGCCCGGCACGGGATGCGGGCGCCGCGGCAGGGGCCGGCGGCACTGCGTCGGGCGGCATGGGGGCTGACGCAGCGGCGGCCGGGGCGCTGGCCGGAGCGCTCATGGCCGCGCTGGAAGCCGCAGACTCAGCGGGGTGTGCATCGTGGGCAGGTGGCGGTGGCGGCGTTACCGGGCGCAACTGCCAGGCAAGGCCGACCACCAGCACCAGTGAGGCAGCAGCGGCCAGCGAGGAGAACACACGCCGGCGGCGCCCCCAGCCCTGCGCCCGTGGGCGTTGCGCAACAGGAGCATTGGTCGCCTGGGCCGGGGAGTGCGCGGCGCGTGCCATCGCCAGAATGTCGGCATCAACCCGTGCGCTGGGGCCGCTATCCGGGCGACCCAGCAGTCGCGCCAGTTCGCGCTCTTCGGGAGTCAGCATGTCGTCGGAGATGTTCATTCGCTCAACCTCGCGCGCAGCTTGTCCATCGCGTAGCGCAGCCGCGACTTGACGGTTTCCCGGCCCACGCCCGTGATCTGCCCGATCTCCTCCAGGCTCAGTTCCTGCTCCAGTCGCAACCGCACCACTTCCTGCTGCTCGGGCGGCAGCTCGGCCAGTGCCTGGTGCAGCTGCAGCCGCTGGGCCTGTTCATCGGCCAGCAGTTCCGGGGTGCAGCTGTCGGCCAAGCGCGCGGTTCTTTCCTCGGCATCCTCCGGGGCTGCCGGGCGATGACGCGCCGCGCGCCAATGGTCGTTCAGGCGGTTGTGGGCGATACGGAACAGCCAGGTCGCAAATGCAGCGTCGGGGGTCCAGCCGGAGCGGGCATGAATCATCTTCTGCCAGACGTCCTGGAACAATTCCTCGGCCAGCGGGCGATCCCGCAGCTGGCCAAGCAGGTAGTGGAAAAGCCGGGCACGGTGCCGGGCGTAAAGCTGGGTGAACGCCTCGGTGTCGCCGCCCGCATAGGCCAGCATCAGTGTTTCGTCGGTCGGGGCGTGCACGGCGGTATCCACGGGAGGGAAGCCTAAGTGCTTGGAGGGGATCTGCCTAGCATCCGTTTCGTGGGCGCGCGGCCTTATTCATCTAGATGAAATGGAAATTCCCTTTGGCAGCGGCCATCCGCCGATCATCCGGGGCGGTATGCTGCAGGGCAGGGGGAGCTCCAAGTGATTGGGGTCCAGAGAGAGTGGATATAGATGTCGTACAGCGAGCTGGATACGCGTTCGGAAACACCATCTGCCGATACACCGATGCCCATCACTGAAGCGGTGGAAACGCTGCAGGGGCTGCTGCCTGCCGGTGCCGCCGTGGCACTGGCATGGAGCGACATCACCTTGGGCGAGGGGAACTGCAGCTTCCCGCCGGGCGAGGAGGTGTTGTGCGCGCAGGCAAGGCATGCGCTGCGCGACGGTGCGGCCCCGGCTGCCACCGGCGTCGAGGCGATGGCCTGGAGTCATGCAAATGGTGCGCGCCTGGTGCTGTTGTCGCGTAGCGAAGACGCGCTTCCACCAGTGCGTCTGCAGGCATGGCAGAACGCTGCGCGGGTGCAGGCCGGTTTTGCACTGGAGTCGATGAGCCAGCGTCTTCAGATCGAGGAACTGCAACGCTCCAAGCAACTGCAAAAGGCTCTGTTCGAGATTGCCGACCTTGCCGGTGCGGACATGGCGATGCCGGAGATGCTGTCCTGCTTCCACGGCATCCTGCGCTCGTTGATGTATGCGGAGAACTGCTACATCGTGGAGTGCGACGAGCAGCAGGCCAGCCTGGAGTTTCTCTATTTCGTCGATACGCAGGACAGTTTCGTTCCCGAGCCCGGGCGTCGTTATCGCTACGAGGAAATGCTGGGCAGCCTGACCTTCGCAGTGTTGCGGCACGGGCGGGTGATCAGCGGGCCGGCGCGGGATCTGGTGCAGTTCCTGGAACACCCGGCCGAGCAGATGGAAGGGCTGGAAAGCGCTGATTGGCTGGGTGTGCCGATGTGGCGCGACAACCGGGTCTGCGGCGCCATCGTGGTGCAGAGTTATGTGGCCGAGGCCAGTTACGGCGCCGAAGAACGCGCGGTGCTGAACTTTGTGGCCAAGCACATCCTGACTGCGATGGACCGCCTGCAGGCGCACTTGCAGCTGGAAGAACGCGTATTGCAGCGCACGCAGGAACTGGAGCGCATCAACGGTCACCTGCAGGCTGAGATCGTCGAGCGCCGCCGTGCCGAACAGCTGCAGGCCGCGTTGTTCAACATTTCCGAACTGGCCATCACCGGGCACGGCCAAGGTGAATTCCACGCGCAGGTGCACGAGATCATTGGTGGCCTGCTGGATGCCAGCAACTTCTACGTGGCATTGGTGACTGCCGATGGGCAGGGAATTGAATTCGTTTATTCGGTGGACCGCTTCAACCGTGAACGCGCGCCACGCGCTTTCAGCAACGGGCTTACCGAGTACACGCTGAAGCGCGGCGAGCCGGTACTGGCGACGCGCGCGGACATCGACATCCTGATCGCAGAAGGTGCCCTGCAGGAGTTTGGCGCCAAGTCGCAGTGCTGGTTGGGCGTTCCGCTGTTCAATGACGACGAAGTGGTCGGTGTGATTGCCGTACAGAGCTACAGCCCCGAGGTTGTCTTCACCACGGACGACCAGCGCCTGCTTGTATTTGTCGCACATACCATCGGCAACGCACTGGCCCGTCAGCGCGACCGGCAGCGTCTGGTGCAGGCACATGCGGACCTGGAACAGCGGGTGAGCGAACGTACCCAGGAGCTGGGTGAGCTCAACCGCAAGTTGCGTGGGCAGATTGGCGAACGCATGCGCGCCGAGCAGCGCCTGACCCACCTTGCCATGCACGACGTGCTGACGGGCCTGCCCAATCGGCTGCACCTGCAGGACCGGCTGGAGCGTGCCATTGCGGATGCGGAGCAGGGTGTCTGCCCGCACTTTGCCTTGATGTTCCTCGACCTGGACCGCTTCAAGTGGGTCAATGACAGTATTGGCCATGCGGCCGGTGACCGGATGCTGGTGGAGGTTGCCCGTCGTCTGGTGGCGCTGGCGGGCACGAACGACGTGGTTGCACGCCTGGGCGGCGACGAATTCGCGTTGCTGGTCAATTGCGAGCGCGGCGCCGACACGGCCATGGAGCTGGGCCGACGACTGTTGAAGGCCCTGGAAGCGCCGATGTGGGTGGACGGCCGCGAGCTGTTTCCATCCGGGAGCATTGGCATCGCCTTGTGGAACCCGCGCTATACCTCCGGCGCCGACCTGCTGCGCGATGCGGATGCGGCGATGTACCGCGCCAAGCTCAAGGGCCAGGATCGTTGCGTGATGTTTGACGGCGCGATGCACGAAGAAGCGATGCGCAGTCTGGAGCTGGAAGCGGACCTTCGGCGGGCGATCAAGAAGCGCGATTTCGTGCCGTTCTACCAGCCCATCGTCTCGCTGCTGGACAACAAGGTGGTTGGGCATGAAGCATTGCTGCGCTGGAAGCACGAACAACGCGGCATGCTGTTGCCCGGTGACTTCCTGGAGCTGGGGGAAGAAAGCGGCCTGATCGAAGACGTCGACTGGCTGGTGTATGAGCAGGTGATGGCAGACCTTGCCACCTCGACGCACGGCTATATCTCGGTGAATGTGTCACCGCGCCATTTTCGATCTGCGGAATTCTCCTCCCGCTTGCTCGGGCTGATGGACGCCGTTGGCGCCGAGCCATCCCGCCTGCGCGTGGAGATCACCGAGATGGCGCTGCTGGATGATGCGCCAAGGACCCTGCGCATCCTGCATCAGCTGCGCGAACGCGGCATCGTTGTGCAGCTGGACGACTTTGGTACCGGGTACTCGGCCTTGTCGTATCTGCACCGCTTCCCGATCAGTGCCTTGAAAGTGGACCGCAGCTTCGTTGCCGGGTTGCATGCCGAAGATGGTAAAAACACCCTGGCGCTGGTGGACGGCGTGCTGTCATTGGCGCGTACCCTGGGTATCGAAACCATCGGCGAAGGTGTGGAGACCGAGCGCCAGCTGCAGACGCTGCTGGACCTGGGCTGCAGCTTCGGCCAGGGCTACCTGCTGGGTTATCCCTCCCCACGCGAAGAAACGTTGCCGCTGTAGGCGGCGCGCTGCGTTCCTTTCGTCGAACCGCGCCGCAGAAGCAACAAGGCGCCGTGTTGCCTGCCGCGTCGCCACGCGCCGCTGTCTTACCGCAGAGCGCTGCTTTTTTTTCGTCGAACCGCGCTGCAGGAGCAGCAAGGCGCCGGGTTGCTTGCCGCGTCGCCACGCGCCGCTGTCTTACCGCAACGCGCTGCGCTTCTTTTCGTCGAACCACTTATCCGCCTGCGCAGGCGAATAGTTCCGCATCCACTCCAGCATCTGCGTCTGGTCATCCCCGTACCACAGGTCATCGCGCTGCTCCGGGTGCAGGAAGCGCTCGCTGACCATGGTGTCGATCATGCTGATCAAGGGCTGGTAGAAGCCGTCGATATCCAGGAAAGCGCAGGGCTTCTTGCCGATGCCCAACTGGCGCCAGGTCAGCATCTCGAAGATCTCCTCGGCAGTGCCGAAGCCGCCGGGCAGGGCGACGAAGGCATCGGACAGGTCGAACATGCGCGACTTGCGCTCATGCATCGAACCGACGATCTCCAGCGTGGTCACGCCCTTGTGCGCCACTTCCATGTCCACCAGGTGCTGTGGGATCACGCCGGTGACTTCGCCGCCAGCGGCCAGCACACCATCGGCGACCGCGCCCATCAGGCCCGTGCGGCCGCCGCCATAGACCAACCGCAGTCCTTCCTCGGCGATGCGTGCGCCCAGCTCGGTGGCGCGTTCGACATAGACGGGTTTGGCGCCGGGATTGGAGCCGCAATAGACGCAGATGGATTTCATTTGGAGGCCAGGATTAGGGAATCGGGATTGGGGATTCGGCAAAGCAAGGGCAAAAGCAGGGCAGAGTTTGGGGCGTGGATTGGCAGCGCTCGCGACTCCCCAATCCCGAGTCTCCAATCCTTGATTCAAGAAAACAGAAACGCCAGCATCGCTGCCGGCGTCCCTTTGGTGGTGAATCGGTAGGCTTCTTGCGAATCCCTAATCCCGATTCTCCAATGCCAGCTGTCAGTTCGCCTTGTGAATGGCGCGCTTGCTGACCGCCATCGCTGCGTCGTGAATCACTTCCGACAGCGACGGATGGGCGTGGCAGATACGGGCCAGGTCGTCGGCCGAGCCGCTGAACTCCATGGTCAGCACACCTTCGTGCACCAGCTCGGAGACATTGGCGCCCACCAGGTGCATACCCAGCACGCGGTCGGTCTCGGCGTGTGCCAGCACCTTGACGAAGCCAGCCGGTTCGACCATTGCCACGGCACGGCCGTTGGCGGCGAACGGGAAGCTGCCAGCCTTGTACGGGATGCCCTCGGCCTTGAGCTGGGCTTCGGTCTTGCCGACCCATGCCAGTTCCGGCTCGGTGTAGATGACCCACGGAATGGTGTCGAAATTGACGTGGCCCGGCAGGCCAGCAATCAGTTCGGCAACGGCGATGCCTTCCTCGAAGCCCTTGTGTGCCAGCATCGGGCCGCGCACGCAGTCACCCACCGCCCAGACGCCATCGACGCCGGTGTGGCAGTGCTCGTCCACTTCGATCTGGCCGCGCTCGTTGACCTTGACGCCGGTGCCTTCGGCCAGCAGGCCCTTGGTGGCGGCGCGACGGCCGACGGCCACCAGCAGCTTGTCCACGGTCAGGGTCTTTTCGCCTTCACCGTCGGTGTAGGTGACAACCACTTCCTTGGCCTTCTTGCCGGTGATTTCGGTCTTGGAGACCTTGGCACCGAGCTTGATGTCCAGGCCCTGCTTCTTGAACTCGCGGGCGGCAACCTTGGCCACTTCGGCGTCGGCGGCGGCCAGGAACTCCGGCAGTGCTTCCAGGATGACCACTTCCGAACCCAGGCGCTTCCACACGCTGCCCAGTTCCAGGCCGATCACGCCGGCACCGATCACGGCCAGGCGCTTGGGCACTTCGGTGAAGTCCAGTGCGCCGACGTTGTCGACGATGGCATCACCATCGAACTTGGCGAACGGCAGTTCGATCGAATCCGAACCGGCGGCGATGATGACGTTGGTGCCCTTGAGCTCGACTTCGCTGCCGTCATGCTGATTGACGGTGACGATGTTGCCGGCCTTGAGCTGGCCGAAGCCGTAGTAGGCGGTGACCTTGTTGGCCTTGAACAGCTGCGCGATGCCGCCGGTGAACTGCTTCACGATGGCGTCCTTGCGGCCGACCATCTTGCTCACGTCCATCTTGGCGTCGTTGAAGCTGATGCCGTGCTGGTCAAAGATGTGGCCCATGTTCCAGTACTGGCGCGAGGAATCCAGCAGCGCCTTGGACGGGATGCAGCCCACGCGCAGGCAGGTGCCGCCCAGTGCCGGCTTGCCATCCTTGCCCAGCGCTGCGTCGATGCAGGCGGTCTTCAGGCCCAGCTGTGCGGCGCGGATGGCGGCGTGGTAGCCGGCCGGACCAGCACCGATGACGACGACGTCGAATTGTTGTTGTTCGCTCATTTCATTCGCTCACGGGATTGGGGAGTAGGGATTGGAGATTGGCAAAAGCACGCGCTTTTCGCTGTCCCCAACCCGATCGGGTCCAAGCAGGAATGAGGAAGGAGTGGCTCGCCAATCTCCAATCCCCATTCCCGATTCCCGGCTATTACAGACCGAACAGCATGCGGCCCGGGTTTTCCAGCTGGTTCTTGATGTCCACCAGGAACTGCACCGAATCCTTGCCGTCGATGATGCGGTGGTCATAGGACATGGCCAGGTACATCATCGGGGCGATCACGACCTGGCCGTTCTCGGCGATCGGACGGTCCTTGATGGCGTGCATGCCGAGGATGGCGCTCTGCGGCGGGTTGACGATCGGGGTCGACATCAGCGAGCCGAAGGTGCCGCCGTTGGTCACGGTGAAGGTGCCGCCCTGCAGTTCTTCCAGCGACAGCTTGCCGTCACGGGCCTTCTTGGCGTAATCGGCGATGGCCTTCTCGATGTCGGCAAACGACATGCGCTCGACGTTGCGCAGCACCGGGGTCACCAGGCCCTTGTCGGTGGACACGGCGATGGAGATGTCCGAGTAGCCGTGATAGATGATGTCGTCACCATCGATCGAGGCATTGACCAGCGGGAAGCGCTGCAGTGCGTTGGCAGCGGCCTTCACGAAGAAGCTCATGAAGCCCAGCTTGATGCCGTGTGCCTTGACGAACTCTTCCTGCAGCTCCTTGCGCGCGGCCGACACCTTGGACAGGTTGACCTCGTTGAAGGTGGTCAGCATGGCGGTCGAGTTCTTCGACTGCATCAGACGCTCGGCAATGCGCTTGCGCATGCGGGTCATCGGCACGCGTTCTTCCGGACGTGCACCGCCGGCCTTGCCGACGCCGCCGTTGCGGGCAAAGTTGACGATGTCTTCCTTGGTCACCGCGCCATGACGGCCGGTGCCGGCCACGTCAGCCGGGTTCACGCCTTCGGTGATGGCCGAGAAGCGGGCGCCCGGGGGCAGGGTGTCGGCAGCGGACTTGGCCGCCGGGGCCGGAGCGGCAGCAGCCGCCGGGGCAGCAGCGGCCGGGGCCGGAGCGGCGGCCTTCGGGGCTTCGGCAGCGGCCGGAGCAGCGGCGGCAACGGCGCCTTCCTCGATGATGGCCAGGATCTGGTTGGAGGTGACCGTGTCGCCTTCCTGGAACTTGATTTCCTTCAGCACGCCATCAACCGGCGCCGGCACTTCCAGCACGACCTTGTCGGTTTCCAGGTCGAGCAGGTTCTCGTCACGCTTGACGGCTTCGCCCGCCTTCTTGTGCCAGGAGGCGATGGTGGCGTCGGAGACGGATTCGGGCAGTACCGGTACTTTGACTTCGGTGGCCATGTGTTGAATTCCTGGTTGCAGATTCGTGTAGGTAGAGGAGGGCTTATTCGGCGTAGTTGTCGTCGATGCTGTTGACCAGCGCATCGGCGAGCAACTGCTGCAGTTCGCGCAGGTGGTCGGCCATGTGGCCTACTGCCGGCGACGGAGAACGCGGACGACCGGCGTAATGCAGGGCCTGGCCAGTGCCCACGCAGGCCTGCAGGTGGTGGCGGATCTGGTACCACGCACCCTGGTTCATCGGTTCTTCCTGGCACCACACCACATCGGTGGCCTTGCCGTACTTCTTCAGCTCGGCAGCCAGTGCCGGGCGCGGGAACGGATACAGCTGCTCCACGCGCACGAGGGCGACATCGTCCTGGCCGCGCTTGGTCATGTCTTCCAGCAGGTCGTAGTAGACCTTGCCCGAGCACAGCACCACGCGCTTGACCTTCTTGGTGTCCGCGTTGGCATCGCCGATCAGGTGCTGGAACTCGCCATTGGCCAGCTCGTCCATGGTCGACACGGCCAGCTTGTGGCGCAGCAGCGACTTGGGCGACATGACCACCAGCGGCTTGCGGGTGTCCATGCGCATCTGGCGGCGCAGCATGTGGAATGCCTGGGCCGGGGTGGACGGCACGCAGACCAGCATGTTCTCCAGCGCGCACAGCTGCAGGAAGCGCTCCAGGCGCGCCGAGCTGTGTTCCGGGCCCTGACCTTCATAGCCGTGCGGCAGCAGCAGGGTCAGGCCGGAGATGCGGCCCCACTTTGCTTCGCCGGAGGCGATGAACTGGTCGATCACCACCTGGGCACCGTTGGCGAAGTCGCCGAACTGGCCTTCCCAGATGCACAGGGTGTTGGGATCGGTGGTCGAGAAACCGTACTCGAAGGCCATCACGGCTTCTTCGCTGAGCAGCGAATCGATGATGGTGGCCTGTTCCGGCGACTCCACCAGCTGGCGCAGCGGCAGGTAGTAGTTGTCGGTCTTCTGGTCGTGCAGGATCGCGTGGCGGTGGGTGAACGTACCGCGGCCGACGTCCTGGCCGACCAGGCGCAGGCCATTGCCTTCGTCCAGCAGCGTGGCGTAGGCCAGGTTTTCGGCAAAGCCCCAGTCGCCCGGGATCTCACCGGCGGCCATCTTGCGACGGTCGTCGTACACCTTGGCAACGCGCGAATGCAGCTCCACGCCTTCCGGGATGGTGTTGATCATCGTGGCCAGCTGGGTCAGCTTGCCCTTCTCGACCTTGGTGCTGACCGGGTCGGACAGCTTGCCGGACAGGTAACGCGGCCAATCCACGTACATCTTGCTGGTGGTCGGGGTCTTTTCGACCACGGCCAGCTCGGTGGTGACTTCGCCCGAATCCAGCTTGTTGCGGTAGGCGTCGACCATTTCCTTGCCGGCGCCGGCGGCGATCACGCCAGCGGCTTCCAACTGCTCGGCATAGAGCTCGCGGGTGGTCTTGTGCTTGCGGATCACCTGGTACATCAGCGGCTGGGTGATGGCCGGTTCATCGGCCTCGTTGTGACCCCAGCGGCGGTAGCAGATCAGGTCGATCACCACGTCCTTGTTGAACTGCTGGCGGAAGTCATAGGCCAGTTTGGCGGCGAACACCACCGCTTCGGGATCGTCGCCGTTCACGTGCAGGACCGGCGCAGCAACCATCTTGGCGATGTCGGTGCAGTACAGGGTCGAGCGCGAGTCGTCGCGGTTGGAGGTGGTGAAGCCCACCTGGTTGTTGATGACGATGTGCACGGTGCCGCCGACGGTGAAACCGCGGGCCTGCGACATCTGGAACAGCTCCATCACCACGCCCTGGCCGGCGAACGCGGCGTCGCCGTGGATCAGGATCGGCATTACCTGCTTGCGCGCGGTGTCGTTGCGGCGTTCCTGGCGCGAACGCACCGAGCCGGCAACCACCGGGTCGGCAATTTCCAGGTGCGACGGGTTGAAGGCCAGTGCCAGGTGCACCGGGCCGCCTTCGCTGGCGACGTCGGCGGAGAAGCCCATGTGGTACTTCACGTCACCGGCGACGGCGCGGTCATCGTGCTCGAACTTGCCTTCAAATTCGTCGAACAGCTTGCGCGGGTTCTTGCCCAGGGTGTTGACCAGCACGTTGAGGCGGCCGCGGTGGGCCATGCCGATCACCACGTCCTTGACGCCATCCTTGCCGGCGTCACGGATGATGGTGTCCATCATCGGGATCAGCGAGTCGCCGCCTTCCAGCGAGAAGCGCTTCTGGCCGACGTACTTGGTGTGCAGGTAACGCTCAAGGCCTTCGGCAGCGGTCAGGCGCTCCAGCGTGCGGCGCTTGGTGTCGGCATCGAGGTTGTAGTTGCCGCCGGCCTGCTCCAGGCGCTTGTACAGCCACTGGCGCTGCTCGACTTCGGCGATGTACATGAACTCTGCACCGATCGAGCCGGTATAGGTCGCCTTCAGGCGCGCCAGCAGGTCACGCAGCTTCATCCGCGGTTGGCCGCCCACGCCGCCGGTGCTGAACTCGTCGTTGAGGTCGGCATCGCTGAGGTGGTGGAAGGGCAGGCCCAGGTCCGGCGTGTTGCTCGGCGGGGTCAGGCCCAGCGGATCGAGGTTGGCGCCGAGGTGGCCGCGCGAACGGTACGCGGTGATCAGGCGGCCAACATTGCGCTCGCGCTCGTCGCCTTCGCCGGCGCTGCTGCCGATGGTCTGCGCGTTCTTTGCGGCTTCGGTGATATGGGCGATGGCGGCCGAATGCGGAACGTCGCCAGCCTCGCGGCCCTTGAAACCGTCAAAGTAGGACTTCCACTTGGGGTCCACACTGTCCGGAGAGACGAGGTACTGCTCGTACAGGTCCTCGACATAGGAGGCGTTGCCGCCGGCGAGTTGCGAGGTCTGCGCAAACTGCTTCAGGAGATTGTCCACGATGGAGTGTTGGATTCGCTTGTGGGGTGTGGCTTTGGGAACCGGCGGAGCCTGAGTCGCAGGACGCCGCGCGGGCGTGATCTAACCCTTGAATTATACCCCTCACGGGACAGGAAGGGGCGTGCACTCTGTCCCCAGTATTAATACATGTCCAAGTCTTGTCCCATGCGGTCAATGGCTCAGATGCCCAGTACACGCAGGGCGCTGCAAGGGCGCGAACGCTGCCATATCCGCTGGAACAGTTCTTCCTGCACATGGGTGCGTGCGGGCGCGTCGAGCCACAGCTCGCCTTCGATGCGTGCACCCATTGGACGAAAGTAGCAGTCGCCGTTGTCGTTGCTGATGGCGGCCGACGTCACCTGACAGTCCACCGGGTCCACCGGCTCACGCAGTTGGAACACGCTGGGCAGGCGTTGCGCCAGTGCGACCAGTGCTTCGGGCAGGGCGGGCAGGTCCGCTTCGTGGACAAGCAGCTGCACGGTTTTTTCATGGCGGGCGGTGGCAAAGCGGCGCAGTGCGCCCAGGACCAATGGCTGGCCCAGCAGGTCGTCGCTGCCGCGGAGCTGCAGCTGCAGTGAGCGCCGGGCACGGTGGATCACCGTGGCTGACGCTGCGATGGCCTGACCCCGGTCTTCAATGCGCATGGCGCCGTCCAGACGCCTGCGCATGGTCTGGTGAGCAATGCCGGCTTCCTCGAATGGCGTGCCTTCGCTCAGGAAACCATGGCGGGCGTAGAAATCGCGTGCATGCAGTTGGGCATGCAGGCTGATCTGGCCCCAGCCGCGTTGTTTGGCTTCGGTGACCAATATCTGCAACAACGCGTCACCGACGCCGCGGCCGCGCCAACTGGCCAGCACCGCCATGCGGCCGATGCGCTGTTCGGGCGTGAGCCGGCCGGCGCCAATGGCCTTGCCCTCCGCATCCACGGCGAGTGCGTGGATGCAGGAAGGATCCAGAGCGTCGATTTCCAGTTCCGCCGGCACCCCTTGTTCGTCCACGAACACGGCGCGGCGGACGCCGTGCAGCAGGTCGCGCTGCACGGCGTAATCGGCGATTTCAACCCGGAAACCGACGGCTGGAATCATGCGGCGGGGCTGTCCTGGTCGTCGTCTTCGCAGATGACCACCACCTCGACGCCTTCCTCGTTCACCTGCACGGTGTCGATCTGGGCGCTGGACGGCTCACCTTCGGCGGCTTCGGTGTACTCGAACACTTCGATTTCCACGTCCGGGGCGTCGTCTTCGTCTTCGAAGTCGATTTCTTCAGCCACCGCGAGCGCGCCTTCTTCAAGCGCGTCCTTGTCGGCCCATGCAGCTTCGGCGGCCAGCATTTCCACGTCCAGCAACTGGAAGAAGCCGCCGGCCATCAGTTCCAGCACGGCGGTGCGGCCCTTGGCCGACAGCTTGCCGTAGGCAGTGGCATCCAGGCGCTCGGTGCCGGCCAGCAACTGGGCATCCTTGATCGACAGGGCGAAGGCGTGGCCTGAGCAGTACAGCGAAGCGCCGCGGGTGGCGCGGCGCCAGGCGGTGCGGGCCCAGGGGTGACGCTCCAGCAGGCCACCATTGGCCAGCTCGGCTTCCACTTCCTCCGGCGCGCGCGGGGCCTGCGAGGGCAGGATGTCGCCGGCCGAACGGTAAGTGGTGATGAAGCGGCCGAACCAGTTGCCAAGGCGATCCGGGTCGTTCATGCGGATGGCATTGAGTGCGCTGACCACGCGGCGCATGGCCGCGTCATCGATCTCATTGGTGTCATCCGGCAGTTTCAGGTCCGGATCCTGGTAGCGGATGGACTCGTCGGCGTCGGCAACCAGGTCGTCCAGGTAATCGCTGATCAATTCGGCCGAGGAGGGCGCACGCATGCCGAAGGAGAAGGTCAGGCAGGGGTTCTCGGCCACGCCGTTGTGCGGCACGTTCGGCGGCAGGTGCAGCATGTCGCCCGGGCCCAGTACCCATTCGTGGGTCTTCTTGAACTTCTTCAGCAGCTTCAGCTCCACGTCCGGGCGGAAGTCCAGCGACGGGCGCTTGCCCTTGGTGGATTCGCTGGCGTCGATCTGCCAGCGGCGCTCGCCGTAGCCCTGCAGCAGAAACACGTCGTACTGGTCGACATGGGCGCCGACCGAGCCGCCGGTGGCGGCGAAGCTGATCATCACGTCGTCCATGCGCCAGCGCGGCAGGAACGAGAAGTTCGGCACCAGCGCGCGTACGTCCGGATCCCACTTGTCCACGTCCTGCACCAGCAGGGTCCAGTCGTGGTCGGGCATGCCGGGGAAGTCTTCTTCCTGGAACGGGCCGGTGCGCAGGGTCCAGCCATCGGTGGCGCGGTCATGGATGACCATGCGTGCCAGTGCGCCTTCCTCGCAGGCCAGGCCGGCAAGGTCTTCGGGCATCAGCGGGGTTTCAAAGTCCGGAAAGGCGCCGCGGATCAGCAGGGGACGTTTTTGCCAGTAATCGCGCAGGAAGGTCGCCGGGGCCATGCCCAGGGGCAGGCCGGGCTTGGCCTGGACTTCGATCGGATAGGTCTTTTGCTTGCGTGCAGCCATGGGGGAGTCCTTGCAGCGGAAAACAGAATCAGGCGCCGGGCGGCGCGAACAGGCGGCCATTGTCCCCTTGTTGGGCGCAAACCGCACGGTGGCTGGCTGATCTGGATCAATTGGTGGTGGAAGTGCGTATGAACCAACCAAAGGCTTCCCCTCACCCCAACCCCTCTCCCGAGAACGGGAGAGGGGCTCAGGTCTGCTTGAGCTGCGGATTGCCCGGCTGCTGCTTAAAGCCCCTCTCCCGCGAGCGGGAGAGGGGTTGGGGTGAGGGGGAAGCTCTTTGCTAGGCCAAAACGCAGAAAAGCCGGCAATGCCGGCTTTTCTGCAGGTACTCGGGTTGCCTGGTGCTTAGATCGCCTTGGCCAGCTCCGCGGCCAGGCCGACGTAACCGCCCGGGGTCAGCTCGCGCAGGCGCTGCTTGGCGTCAGCCGGCAGCTCCAGCGATTCGATGAATTCACGCATCGAATCGGCGGTGATGCCGTGGCCGCGGGTCAGCGCCTTGAGCTGCTCGTACGGGTTGGGCAGGCCGTGGCGGCGCATCACCGTCTGCACGGCTTCGGCCAGCACTTCCCAGGCGGCGTCCAGGTCGGCGTCCAGGCGCTCCGGGTTCACGGTCAGCTTGCCCAGGCCCTTGGCCAGCGATTCCAGGCCGACCTGGCTGTGGCCGAAGGCGGTGCCCACGGCGCGCAGCACGGTGGAGTCGGTGAGATCGCGCTGCCAGCGGCTGATCGGCAGCTTGGCGCTGAAGTGCTCGAACAGGGCGTTGGCAATGCCGAAGTTGCCTTCGGCGTTCTCGAAGTCGATCGGGTTGACCTTGTGCGGCATGGTCGAGGAGCCGACTTCGCCTTCCTTGAGCTTCTGCTTGAAGTAGCCCAGTGAGATGTAGCCCCAGATGTCACGGGCCAGGTCGATCAGGATGGTGTTGGCGCGGCGTGCGGCATCGCCGATTTCGGCCACGTTGTCGTGCGGCTCGATCTGGGTGGTGTACGGGTTGAACACCAGGCCCAGCGAGGTGACGAAGCGCTCGGCGAAGGCCGGCCAGTCCACCGCCGGGTAGGAGACAACGTGGGCGTTGTAGTTGCCGACTGCGCCGTTGATCTTGCCGGTCAGCTCCACCGCGCCGATCTGGCGGATCTGGCGCTCCAGGCGGGCGACCACGTTGGCCAGTTCCTTGCCCAGGGTGGTCGGCGAGGCGGTCTGGCCGTGGGTGCGCGAGAGCATCGGCTGTGCGGCCTGGTCATGGGCCAGCTTGCGCAGCGAGGCGGCGATGCCGCTGTAACCGGGCAGGATCACCTGGTCGCGGGCTTCAGCCAGCATCAGCCCGTAGGACAGGTTGTTGATATCCTCGCTGGTGCAGGCGAAATGCACGAACTCCAGGGCCGGGGCCAGCTCGGCGTCGTCCTTGAGCTGCTCCTTGATGAAGTACTCCACGGCCTTGACGTCGTGGTTGGTGGTGCGCTCGATTTCCTTGACGCGGGCGGCGTTGTCGACCGAGAAGCCATCGGCCAGTGCGCGCAGCTTGGCCTTGCCGGCGGCCGAGAAGTCGGCCAGTTCGGCGATGCCCGGCTCGGCGGCCAGCGCCAGCAGCCATTCGATCTCCACTTTCACGCGGGCCTTGATCAGGCCGTACTCGGAAAAGATCGGTCGCAGCGTGTCGACCTTGCCGGCATAACGGCCATCAAGCGGGGACAGGGCGAGCAGGGCGGCTTCTTGGCGGGACGTATCCGTCATGGCGGCGTGCAGTTGGGCAGTGGCGGGGGCGCACATTCTACGCTGACAGGCAACGCTCGGCCCGTGGACCGCAGAATCCCGTACGCCGCAGGTGCCTTCGCCGGGGCCTGGGCGTATGGTGTCGGCAGCCGCCAGCCGGGGAAGCCTGCCCAAAGCCAGCCGCAGCTTCCCTTTCCCCCAACGAAAGTAGTGCGGAGTTGATGATGAGCAAAGGTTCCAACAAGGGGTTCCGGACGGAACACGACAGCATGGGCGAGCTGCAGGTGCCCGCCGATGCCCTGTGGGGCGCGCAGACCCAGCGCGCGGTACAGAACTTTCCCGTGTCCGGCCAGCGCATGCCGCGGGCCTTCATCCGTGCGCTGGGCCTGATCAAGGGCGCCGCAGCCGAGGTGAACACCGGGCTGGGCCTGCTGCCCAAGGGCGTGGGCAAGGCCATCCAGGCCGCGGCGCAGGACGTGGCCGATGGCGCCTATGACGCGCATTTCCCGATTGACGTCTACCAGACCGGCTCGGGCACCTCGTCCAACATGAATGCCAACGAGGTCATCGCGACCCTGGCAAACCAGGGCGGCAAGGCCGGCAAGACCGCTGTGCATCCCAATGACCACGTCAACCTGGGGCAAAGCTCCAATGATGTGATCCCCACCGCCATCCGCGTCTCGGCGCAATTGGCCACGGTGGAAGACCTGCTGCCGGCGCTCAAGCACCTGCGCAAGACCATCGACAAGCGTGGCCGCACGCTGGGCAAGGTGGTCAAGACCGGCCGGACCCATTTGATGGATGCCATGCCGCTGACTTTTGCGCAGGAGTTTGGCGCGTGGTCGGCGCAGCTGGAGTCCGCGCAGGCGCGTATCGAAGACGCCCTCAAGCGACTGCGCCGGTTGCCGCTGGGCGGCACCGCCATCGGCACCGGCATCAATGCCGACCCGCGCTTCGGCGGCAAGGTGGCCAAGGTGCTTTCCACTTCGACCGGCGTGAAGTTCGACAGCGCCGAGAACAAGTTTGAAGGCCTGGCCGCACAGGACGATGCGGTGGAGTTGTCAGGTCAGTTCAATGCCCTGGCCGTGGCCTTGATCAAGATCGCCAACGACCTGCGCTGGATGAACGCCGGGCCGCTGGCGGGCCTGGGGGAGGTTGAGTTGCCGGCCTTGCAACCGGGCAGCTCGATCATGCCGGGCAAGGTCAACCCGGTGATTCCGGAAGCCACGGTCATGGCGGCGGCGCAGGTGATCGGCCACCACACCGCAATCACCGTGGCCGGGCAGACCGGCAACTTCCAGTTGAATGTGACGTTGCCGCTGATCGCCGCCAACCTGCTGGATTCGATCCAACTGCTGTCCAGCGTGATGAACCTGCTGGCCGACAAGGTGTTCGTTGGGCTGGTGGTCAAGCAGGAGCGCGTCCGTGAAGCATTGGCGCGCAATCCGATCCTGGTGACGGCGCTCAATCCGATCATCGGCTACGAAAAGGCAGCAGCCATTGCCAAGCGTGGCTACAAGGAACAGCGCCCGGTGCTGGACGTGGCGGTGGAGGACAGTGGTCTGTCCGAAGCCGAACTCAAGCGCCTGCTGGACCCGGCAGCATTGACGCTCGGTGGCATTCACGAGCAGTGAGTAGATAGCAAGAGCTTTGGCTTCGCTCTAAAAGCCCCTCTCCCGTTTACGGGAGAGGGGTTGGGGTGAGGGGCGCATCAGAACTCCTTCAAGCCGTAGCCAAGAAGAACGCGTCGCCACGCGCCTTGAGGGCGAACCATGCAGAGCTCCCCTCATCCGCCCCTCCGGGGCACCTTCTCCTCAAGAGGGAGAAGGGAATGCATGCATTGCTAGTCGCCCTGCAATCAATACAACGCGCGCGGATTGGCCAGCGCTTCGTTGTATTCCTTGAACTCGGGGATCCGCTGCGCCAAATCTGCCGGGAACGGCTCCTGGCCTGCAGGAATCACGATCGGCAGGCTGCGCTCTTTTGCCGCGGGCTGCGGGGCTGTGGCGGCGTCGGTCAGCGTGTTCTGGCGCAGGATCTGCAGCTTGACGAAGCTGGTCTGCAGCAGCGCGCGCTGCTCGTCGTTCATCGGGATCTCGATGTCATCCACGCGCAGTTGACCACTGGGCAGGATGTCCAGGTTGGGATACGGCGCGCGGCGGATGGCGACGCGGTCCGTGCCGACTTCGGTTTTCGGCTTGCTGCGCTCGCTGCGATGGGCAGCGTATTTTTCGCGGTCGCAGCCGGTAGCCAGCACGGCGAAGACAACCAGGACGAGCAGAAGCAGTTTTTTCATGGCAGCACAGACATAAACGGCGGAGGCGGCATTCTACCGCCCCCGCCGTGTTGGCTGCTTTTGCGCGCTTGGCCGGGTATCAGCGCGTCGTGACGCGGTTGCTGCGGCAATCGTCAATGTCGCTCTGGTCCATCTTCGCGTACGGCGCAAATTCGGGAATTGCAGCTGCCAACTGCTGTTGAGATGCGAGCAGGGCTGGAAGCTGGTCGCAGATCTTGGTTGCGTTGGCTTCGAGTTTGGCTGCTTCGGCGTTGATGCGCTCCTCGATCTTGTCGGTGTCGCCGGAGAAAATGCCCTTCAGTGCTTCGCCAGCGGCGCGTGCGCCCAGGTTTGCACCCTGTACGCCGACTTCAATGCCTGCGTCGGCCACGCTCACCAACTGTTGCCGGTACTGCATCACCAGTGCGCGCTGGCTATCGTTCAACGGTACCGGCGCATTGTTGATCAGCAGTTCGCCCTTGGGCGATATCTCCACCTTGGTGCCGCCGGTGCTGGAAACGCTGATGTTGCCTTCGGCCAGTTCCTTGCGGGCTTCGTTGGTGGCTTCCCGTACCTTTTGGCCGAGGGTGGTTTCGCCGCTGCTGCCATCGGCCTGCGGGCGTTCACCGCAGGCAATCAATGGCAGGCAGAGCAGGGCGGTCAGTAGCGGTGTGCGCAGGTTCATTGCAGGGATTCCTTTATCGGGTGGGGCTCAGCGCTGGGCAATATCGCGGCGAAGCTCGCTGTCGCAGCTTTCCACATCGTCCTGGTCCAGGTTGGCGTAGGGCTGGAACTGAGGGACGCTCGCTGCCAGCACCTGTTGTGAAGCCAGTACCTCGGGCAGGCGCTGGCAAAGCTGCGTCACCATCGGCTCGATCTGCTGTTTGACCATCTTCTCCACGCGCCGTTCGAGACTGCCGGTCATTCCGCCGACGATCAGGCTGAACAGTGAAACGTCGGTGGCCTGCAACGCCATCATCGCGGCCTGCTCGCCGGCATCGATGCCGGCCTTGGCCAGGTCCAGTACCTGGCCGCGGTAGCCCAGCAACAACACACGCTGCTGCGCCGTGGTTGCCACGGTCTTGCCATCGATGATGAGTTCGCCGGCCGGTGTGATCTGCGCATCCGGCAGCGTGTTGTTCGCCGGCTTGCCGCGCGACTGTTTGCCGATGCGGAGGCTGTTGCCCAGCGAGAGGTTTTCCCGGTCCAGCTTGGCGCGTGCTGCGGCCATTTCAGCGCGCACTTCATCGCGGCTGTTGGCCATCTCACGTTTGATTTCAGCGTTTACCCCCTCTGCCGGAGGGCTGGCCTGTGCGGCCATCGGCAGGCACAGCGCCAGCGCGATCAGTGGAGCCTTGATCCTGTTCATGGGCAGCTACCTCTGTAGTAAACCAAGGAGGAATCAGCGCTTCTTCGGCAGGCTGACGGTACCGCTGATGCCGGAATGGTTGACCGAGCCGCTACCCAGGCGATGCACGCTCAGGCTGCCAGCGTTGCGTACGTCCAGGTCGCCGGAGCCGAGCTCGCCCAGCGTCACCGCGCCGCGTGCATCACTGACGTCAACATCCCCCGAGCCGATGCTTTCGATGCTGACCGCACCCTGCACGCCGCGCAGCTCCACGTCGCCGGAGCCGACGCTGCCGACCCGGGCATCGCCGCGGATATCGCGGACCTTGACGTCGCCCGAGCCGACCGACAGCAGATGCAGTGCGCCGATGTTCTGGAACTGGACATCGCCCGAGCCCACCGCGGCCGTGGCCAGGCCCTGGATGTCACGGGCCACCACGTCACCGGAGCCGACATCGGCGCTCATGGCGCGTGCGCCGGTCAGTGAGGCATCGCCCGAGCCGACCTTGAGCTGCACCAGGATGTCATTGGGCAGCGTGCCGGACAGATCCAGATAGGAGTAGGTGCTGCCGCTGAAGTTGATGTTCAGCCCCTGGTTGTCGCGTGCCAGCTTGACGATGAGCTTGTCGCCCACTTTTTCCTGGGTGACCGTCAGGCGTGCAAGCAAGTCCTGCGTGGAGGCACAGGCGCGGCCGGAAACCGCGGCCTTGGCGCCGGGGCTGGCCTGCAGGCGCAGGTCGTGGCTGTTGACCTCGAACACGACGGCCTTGGCGCCGGTCAGATCCAGGTCCAGCGCGCGTGGCTGGTTGAATTTGCAATGATCTTCGGCGGCGAAGGCGCTGACGGGCAGCAGTGCCAGTGCGAGCAGGAGGGGTTTGATCTTCATCTCGTTTCCTTGCGATTACGGAAGAAAGTCAGATTTCGTCGCGGCGCTTGCGCAGCCAGATGGCGGCAGCGATGAACACTGCGCCGACCACAGCACCAATCCACAGCTGGGGCTCGGCCAGCGAAGCGAATTGGTCGGCCGGAGTAAACCCGCTCAGCACCGATTGCAGCGATTCATCTTGCGGGCGCTCGGCCTTGTAGGCCATCTCGATGCCCGGCACGAAGCCCAGCAGCAGGCGTCCCACCACGTTTGCCCAGAACCAGCTGCTATCGAAGGCAGCGACCTTGGTGAACTGGATCGAGCTGACGACGATGCCGGCGAGCAGCGGCACCATCACCGCCCACAGGAACGGCTTGCTCTTGGCCCAGGCCGAGCACATCAGCAACCAGCCAGCGGTCGGCAGTGCCCACAGGGCATAGATCGGAACCCAGCAGATCATGCCGGCGACGATGGTCAACGGGCTGGCCGGGCCCCAGATCAACTGGATCGGGTTACCGCCATGGGCCAGCAACACCAGGCTGATGAGCGCGGCAAAGATGAACATCGCCACGATGCCGATCACGACAGCGAACAAGGGCGCCACGATCAGGGCGCTGACCACCTTGGACAGCACGGTCTGTGCGTCCGATACCGGCATCGACTTCCAGAACAGCACACTGCGGTCGCGGCGGTCGTCATACAACGCGCCCAGGCAATAGAAGAAGGCGACGAAGCCCAGTACCAGGAACGGCCATGCAGAGCTGACCACCAGCGTGAAATCCATGCCGTTGGCCCACTGCACCATGTCATGCGGCGACATCTGCGCGGTCAGCATCTTCACATCAAGGCCGTTGACGTTGACGCCATTGACGTGGAGGTCGCCGTTGGCTGCGGCGCGGTTGACCGCAAACAGGCCGGCGACGATGGCCAGCAGTGCCAGGGTCAGCGAAATGGCACTGGCAATCACCGGCGCCCAGAAGAAGCCGCCCTTGTTTTCCCAGTACTCGCGTTTGAGCAGCCACTTGAACTTGTTGAGCGGGGAGATGTGATGGGCGGCGTTCATGCGTAGGTTCCCTTCATGATGGCCACGAACATGTCGGCCAGGCCGGGGTTGCGGGTTTCGCCCAGGGCGGCAAGGCGGTGGCGTTCAATGCCGTCGTACAGCAACACGGTCTTGCCGAACGGCAGGCTGCGTTCGTCAATCGGGCCCAGTGCGCGCGCTGCTTCCAGCGTTTCCGCCGGGGCCAGCACTTCGGTATAGCGCTCGGACATGGTTTCCATGTCGGCTGCCAACACGATTTTGCCGTCGCGTATGAACAGCACGTCGGTGAGGATGTGCTCGATCTCTTCCACCTGGTGGGTGGTGACGATGATGGTCTTCTGCTCGTCGAAGTAGTCCTCCAGCAGGCGCTGGTAGAATTCCTTGCGGTACAGGATGTCCAGGCCCAGGGTCGGTTCGTCCAGCACCAGCACCTTGGCGTCGATGGCCATCACCAGCGCCAGATGCAACTGCACCACCATGCCCTTGGACATCTCGCGCACGCGCTGCTTCGGGTGCAGCTTGGTGTTGGCCAGGAAGCGCTCGCAACGGGCGCGGTCAAAGCGCGGATGCACACCGGCGACGAAGTCGATGACCTCCTTCACACGGATCCAGCGCGGCAGCACCGCCACGTCGGCGATGAAGCAGACGTCATTCATCAATGCATTGCGCTGGCTGCGTGGGTCCATGCCCAGCACCTGCAGGTCGCCTTCAAATTCGGTCAGGCCGAGCAGGGCCTTGAGCGCGGTGGTCTTGCCGGCGCCGTTGGGGCCGATCAGGCCAACAATGCGGCCGGGCTCGATGGTGAAGTGGGCGTTGTCCAGTGCCGGCTTCTGCTTGTAGACCTTGCGCAGGCCCTTGGCGGAAATAACGGCTTCGACGGCGGCATTCATAGCGTGGTCCCCGGTGGCAGCAGATCTTTCATGGTCAAGCCCAGGCGCTGTATGCGTTCCAGCACGCCGGGCCACTCGTCATTGAGAAAACGTTCGCGTTCGTTGCCACGCAGCTTCAGCGCGGCCTCCTCGGTCATGAACATGCCCAGGCCACGGCGCTTCTCGACCAGGTTCTCGTCGGCCAGTTCCTGGTAGGCGCGCGAGACGGTGATCGGATTGAGCTGGTAGTCGGCGGCAACCTGCCGGACCGAGGGCAGGGCATCGCCCGGCTTGAGAACGCCGTCCAGCATCATCGCGATCACGCGATCCTTCAGCTGGCGGTAGATGGGAGCGCCATCGCTCCACTGGATATCGCTCATGGGTCAGCTCCGCGGGTTCAGCGACTGTGCAAACGAGAAGTACGGCATGGACAGACTTGTCCGCATCCGTCGTGCCGGTCGTTTCGCATGGGGTTGGGCGGTAGCATCCTGCTCGGTACCAGCCACCTCGGCGGCATAATTCCGCTCGCCGGCAGCACCGAGCTGCGGTGAGCCCGCGCAACCGAGCAGAAGCAGGGCGCCGGAGGCGACCATTGCCTGGAAAGCGTGTTTGCCATGCTGTGTGCTCATCGCGGCTCCCTGTGCAGGGTGGCTGGTGTTGTATGCAACTATAACACCGACACGCCGGCACGCAACTCCCAAGTTACCCAACTGATGGCCTATGTCGTATTTACCCGCCGGGCCGATCTGGAGAAAAAAGATGAACGTACGCAAGTTGCTGATTGGAATGATGTTTGTGGCAGGCATGGGGGCGGCGGCAGGCGTGCTCGCCGGGCCGTTGCTGGACCGTGAGTTCCGGCCGCTGGCCGGCGCAGGTGAGGTCAACCTGAACCAGGCCTACGGCGGCAAGGTGCTGCTGATCGTCAATACCGCTTCCAAATGCGGGTTCACGCCGCAGTACGAAGGCCTGGAAGCGCTGAACCAGGAACTGTCCGGCCGTGGTTTCGCGGTGCTGGGCTTCCCCTCCAATGACTTCAAGGGCCAGGAGCCGGGCAGTGAGGCGCAGATCCAGGAGTTCTGCACGCTGACTTATGGCGTGAAGTTCCCGATGTTCCAGAAGGTGCATGTGATCGGCCCGGACACCACGCCGCTGTACCGCGACCTGACCAGTGCCACCGGCGTTGCGCCAGCCTGGAACTTCCACAAATACCTGGTCTCCCGCGACGGCCGGGTGGTGGCGCAGTTCCCCAGCCGGGTGCGTCCGGATGACCCGGCACTGCGCGCGGCCATTGAACGTGAGCTGGCGGCACCTGCTCCGCGGCGCTGATCGCCTCGACATATGCGGTACGCGTGCGACAATGGCGCCCCTCACGCCGACGGCGGCGTTTGTTCACTTCCAGGAATGCAGCGAATGAAGATGGGAACGCGCGGCGCAGCAGCGTCGCTTCTGATTCTGGCGATGGCGGCCCCCGGGGTCGTGTTTTCGCAACAACCTGCCACGCCGGCAGCCAGCAAGGAGAAGTCTGTTTTGACCTCGGATCGTGAAAAGATTGGTTACGCCATCGGCGTCGATGTCGCCAGTTCGTTTGAGCCCATCGCTTCGGAAGTGGATGTGGCCGAACTGCGCCGCGCCGTTGAAAACGCATTTGCCGGCGGCCAGCCGCTGATGTCGCAGGAAGAAGCACAGCAGACCGACCAGGCGCTGCGCACTGTGATGATGGCCCGTTCGGGCCAGCAGGTGCCGGGCATGGCACCGGGCAGCCAGCCGCCTGCGGTTGACCGCAAGAAGGTCGGCCTGATGCTGGGCAGCTATGCCGTGGGCCCGTCGCTGGCGCCGATCCAGAAGGACATCGACCTGAACTCGGTGTTCCAGGCCATCTCCACCGTGTTCGCCAAGGGCACGCCGGTGATGAACCGCGAGGAAGCACAGGCTGTGCTGCAGGCGTTCAGCGCCACCAAGCAGGCCGAGATGCAGGCCCAGCAGGGCCAGGCTGCCCAGGCCAACCGCGAGCAGGGCAATGCCTTCCTGGCCAAGAACAAGACCCAGCCGGGCGTGGTGACCACCGCGTCGGGCCTGCAGTACCAGGTGCTGCGTGCCGGCTCGGGCGAGCGCCCGACCGAGACCAGCCGCGTGCGCGTGAACTACGAAGGCAAGCTGCTGGACGGCACCGTGTTCGACAGCAGCTACGAGCGCGGCCAGCCGGTTGATTTCGGCCTGAACCAGGTGATCAAGGGCTGGACCGAAGGCGTGGGCCTGATGCCGGTCGGCGCCAAGTACCGCTTCTGGATTCCGGGCGAGCTGGCGTATGGCGAATCCGGCACCCCGGGTGGTCCGATCGGCCCGAACGCCACGCTCACCTTTGATGTCGAGCTGTTGAGCGTCCTGCCGTAACGCAACGGAGCAACCGCAGTCATGCGTGTAGCGATTTTCGGTACCGGCTATGTGGGTCTCGTCACCGGGACCTGCCTGGCCGAAGTCGGTCACGATGTGATCTGCATTGATATCGACCAGGCCAAGGTCGATGGCCTTGGGCGCGGGGTCATTCCGATCTACGAGCCCGGGCTGGAACCGATGGTGAAGGCCAACCACGCCGCAGGGCGTCTGGCCTTCACCACCGATGCGGCTGCCGGAATTGCGCACAGCCAGGTGATCTTCATTGCCGTCGGTACGCCGCCGGATGAAGACGGCAGTGCCGACCTGCAGTACGTGCTGGCGGTCGCCCGCAGCATTGGCCAGCACATGACGCAGCCGACGGTGGTGGTCAACAAGTCGACCGTGCCCGTGGGCACGGCGGGCCCGGTCCGCGCCGCCATTGCCGAAACGCTGGCCGCGCGCGGCGTGGAGGTCGCGTTTGACGTGGTCTCCAACCCCGAATTCCTCAAGGAAGGCGATGCCGTGGCTGACTGCATGCGCCCGGATCGCATCGTCATTGGTGCGTCCAACGCCGAAGCGGTGACGGTGCTGCGCCGCCTGTATGCCCCGTTCAACCGCAACCGCGACCGCGTGGTGGAAATGGACGTGCGCTCGGCCGAGCTGACCAAGTACGCCGCCAACGCGATGCTTGCCACCAAGATCAGCTTCATGAACGAGATGGCCAACATCGCCGAGCGCGTGGGGGCTGACATCGAACAGGTGCGCCAGGGCATTGGCTCGGACCCACGCATTGGCTGGCATTTCATCTATCCCGGCGCCGGTTATGGCGGCTCGTGCTTCCCCAAGGATGTGCAGGCGCTGGCCCGCACCTCGCTGCAGCATGGCCACCAGCCGCAGTTGCTGGAGGCGGTGGAAGCCGTCAACAACGTGCAGAAGGGCCATTTGTTTGCCTTGATCCAGCGGCACTACGACCGCGGTGAAGACGAGGGCGTGCGTGGCAAGACCTTTGCCGTGTGGGGGCTGGCGTTCAAGCCCAACACCGACGACATGCGCGCCGCACCAAGCCGGCGTCTGCTTGAACAACTCTGGGAAGGCGGCGCCATCGTGCGCGTGTACGACCCGGAAGCCATGGCTGAAGCACGCCGCATTTTTGGCGAGCGGCAGGACCTGGTGTTCTGCGACTCGGCCTACGAAGCGCTGGACGGCGCCGATGCGTTGGCCGTGGTCACCGAATGGAAGCAATTCCGCAGCCCGGACTTCGAGCGCATGCGCAAGGCGCTGGGCGACGCGGTCGTCTTTGACGGCCGCAATATCTACGAGCCGCAGGAAATTGAAGCGGCAGGTCTGGCTTATTACGGCATTGGCCGGGGACGTTCCCTGCATGCATGATTTACTCCCGAGCGAACGCGAACAGGCGCTGGAAGCGCGCCTGGTCGAGTTGGAAATGCGCGTTTCCTTCCAGGAACAGGCCTTGGCCGAACTGAGCGAGGCGCTGGCCGACGCGCGCATGGAAGGAACGCGCAACAGCAACGTGCTGCGGCACCTGCTGGATGACCTGGGCAAGGTGCGTTCGGCGTTGTACGCCGCTGACCCGACCACCGAACCGCCACCCCCGCACTACTGATACAGAAGCACTGCACGCCATGAGTGACACTCTCCGCGACCAGCTCCTTGGGCTGGGTTTCAAGACATTGCCCAAGCCCGAGCGCAAGCCTGACGCCCGACGTGACAACCGCCCGCAGGGCAAGCACACCCCCGCTGCCACCAAGCAGGGCCCGGGTGGCAAACCAGGGCACGGCAAGCCGCACGGCGCTCGCCCGCAACAGGGCAAGCCGCAGCACAACCAGGGCCCGCGCAAGCCGCGCTCGCAGGAAGATATCGACCTGGCCAAGGCCTATGCCATCCGCGCCCAGCGCGAGAAGGACGAACGCCTGGAAGCGGAACGCCTGAAGCAGGAAGAAGCACGCCTGCGTCGTGAAGCGCGTGCCAAGGTGGACGAGTTGATCAAGGACAAGGGTTTGAACGACCCCGGTGCCGACATCGCGCGCCACTTCGAGTATGGCGGCAAGATCAAGCGCATCTACGTCAACGCAGAGCAGCTCAAGGGGCTCAATGCCGGTGAGCTGGGCGTGCTGCAGCAGAACGGCCGCTACATCCTGGTGAGCGCGGCGCTGTTGGCCGAAGCCGAAGCGGTGTTCGCACCGAGCGTGGCCTTGAAGGTGGATCCGAATGCGCCGGTCGCCGACGATCCCTATGCCGATCCGCAGTACCAGGTGCCGGACGACCTGGTCTGGTAAGCCTGAAACGCCACTGAGCGGGCTGGCTGAAAAAAGCGACGGGCCGGAAAGCCTGTCGCTTTTTTATTGGCGGGCCGCCCGTCGCGACGGTGGCAGCCAGTACCAGGCAATCAGCGAGCCGGCCAGGGCGAAGAAGCCGCCGACGATGAAAGCCACCTTGCCATCGCCGAACTGCCACAGCTGGCCGGCGATCAGTGCGCCGAGCACGCCGCCCAGCCCCGACGAGAAGCCGTAGAACAGCCCCTGCCCGTGGCCATTGAGGTTGCCCGGGAAGTAGCGCGCCAGCAGTTGCATGGCCGAGGCAAAGAACGCCGCAAAGCCAAGGCAATGGGTGGTCTGCGCGACCAGCATCACCGGCAGGTTCTCCGGCCACATTGCCGTTGCCCACCAGCGCAGCGCGGCGCTGGCCATGGAGATGATCAGCAGCCAGCTTGCATCCCAGCGGCGGAAGAAGCGGGCAATGAAGAAGAACACCGCCACCTCGAAGATCACCCCGACCGTCCACATCAGGCCGAGCAGCGAGGTGCTGTAGCCGCGCTGGTCCATGTACAGCGAAAAGAACGTGTAATACGGGCCGAAGGACAACTGCTCCAGGAAGGCGGCGATGAAGAAGGCGATGACATGCTTCTGCCGGACGATGGCCCAGAAGCCGCCTTCGTGATGGCTGTGGCTGCCGATGTTGCGCGCATAGCGGTTGGCAAGGGACGAGCCGATCATCAGCACGAACAACGGCAGCATCAGCCACGGCAACAGGCCGGCGCCGTGGTGCTCGATCAGCCAGCCGAACAAAGTGACCACGATGATGAAGCCGAACGAGCCCCAGACCCGGATCATGCCGTAGCGGTGGCTGTCGCTGCCCAGGTGGGTGAGTGTGATCGACTCGAACTGGGGCATCACCGCGTTGTAGAAGAAGCAGAACGTGATCATCACCGCATACAGCACCCACTGCGGTGCCGGCACCAGGAAGCCGCAGAAGCTGACGAGGGTGAGCACGCAGCCGATGCGCAGCCAGCGGATGGGCTTGGGCGACACTGCCGCCAGCGAGGTCCAGGTGCTGGGCGCGACCACACGCGTGGCATACCACAGGCTCATCATCACGCTGATGGCGGTGACGGTCATGCCGCGCGACTGCAGGTACAGGCTCCAGTACGGCGTGAATGCGCCCAGCGCGGCGTAGTAGAAGAAATAAAAGCTGGACAGCCGTGCGCTGGGCACGACAGCCGGTTGCGGGTTTGGCGTGTTCATGGAATCAGAAGAGATCGTCGACCGGCGTGGTCAGCAGCTCGACCGTGCTGTGCTTGAGCCGACGCAGGCTGGAGATGCCCAGATCGCGGATGATGGAATGGTTGCGATGCGGCAGCGCTGAATCGTACAGATCGTGCGGGGCGACGTTCTTGCCGTGTACGCCGGGCATCAGGTCGATGCCGGCGGCGCTGTAGCAGTGCTGCACCATTGCCGAGCAATACAACGCGCCTTCCTTGGACAACAGGTTGCCGCGCCGGCGCAGGCGGGTGCTGTGCATCGCGAACAAGGTGCCGACCAGCTCGCTCAGTGAGTAGCTGGACAGCCCGGCCAGCAGCTCCAGTGCGGCAACCTGCACCTTGCGGGTCTGCTCGGCATCCAGGCCGAAGTCGAGGATGGCCAGGTTGGGGAAGGCTTCGTCGTCGAAATAGCGGTCGGCGCGGTTTTCCTGCGCACCGAGCCGCAGCTGACGGTTGCGCAGGTCCAGGTCCGATTCCAGCACCCACCAGTGGCCATCCAGGCGTTGTTCGCTGAACAGGAACGCATGCGACCACAGGCTGCGATGACCGTCGTCGGTCAGCGGCGCCTGTGCCTTGCGGATGGCCTTGCCGATCCAGTCCGAGGTGCCGCACAGGCCGATGCAGCCCGGTTTGGCATGCTTGCGGATCAGTTCGGCGTTGCGGCTTTCCATGTCAGGTCGCAGTACGAGGGAAGTGGGGAGGTGGATCGGGCCGGTCTTACTCCGGATCGTAGTCCAGATTGGAGGCCAGCCAACGTTCCACCTGCGCCCGGTCCACGCCCTTGCGCTTTGCATAGTCGGTGACCTGCTCGCGCGAGACACGGCCGACCACGAAATACTGGCTCTGCGGGTGGCTGAAGTAATAGCCGGACACGGCTGCGGTAGGCAGCATCGCGAAACTCTCGGTCAGCGACATGCCAATGCCGTCGGCACCGAGCATCGCGAACAGGGTCTGTTTTTCGCTGTGTTCCGGGCAGGCCGGGTAGCCGGGCGCCGGGCGGATGCCGCTGTATTTCTCGGCGATCAACGCCTCGTTGTCGAGCTGTTCGTCCCTGGCGTAGCCCCAGAACTCGGTGCGTACGCGCTGGTGCAGGCGCTCGGCCATGGCTTCGGCCAGGCGGTCGGCCAGGGCCTTGAGCAGGATGGCGTTGTAGTCATCATGATCAGCCTCGAAACGCGCGACATGCGGCTCGATGCCGATACCGGCGGTCACCGCGAAAGCCCCTATCCAATCCTGCCTGCCGCTGTCTTCCGGCGCGATGAAATCGGCCAGGCAGAAGTCCGGACGCTCGGCAGGCTTGTCGACCTGCTGGCGCAGGAAGTGCAGAGTTTGTGGAGTAAGCCCCTCTCCCTCTGGGAGAGGGGTTGGGGTGAGGGCACGGGGCACAAGCGACGAAGCTGAAAGCTCGCCCTCATCCGCCCTTCGGGCACCTGCATTCGGCACATCCATGTGCCGCACCCTTTGGGCGGCTTCGCCGTGCGCCCCGGCTCCTGCCGGGTCGTCCCCCGCAAGCGGGAGAAGGGAAAGCACGACGTCGTCTCCTCGGCTATTCGCCGGCCAGATCCCAAACACCGCACGTGCGGTCAGCCACTTCTCGTCCACGATGCGCTTGAGCATCGCCTGCGCGTCCTTGAACAGGTCGCTGGCCTGGGGGCCGACAATTTCATCCGTCAGGATCGCAGGGAACTTGCCGGCCAGCTCCCAGGCCTGGAAGAACGGCGTCCAGTCGATGACCGGCAGCAGGTCTTCCAGCGGATAGTCGTCGAACACATGCACACCCGGCGAGGCCGGCGTTGGCGGGGTGTACTGGCTCCAGTCACAGGTGAAACGCTGGCCGCGTGCGTGTTCCAGCGATACCAGTCGCTTGGCATCGCCGCGGTTCCGGTGGCGGTGGCGGATGTCGGCGTAGTCGGCATCGTTGGCGGCGACAAAGGCTGCCCGCAGATCGCGTGAAATCAGTGACTGCGCCACGCCCACGGCGCGCGAAGCATCCTTCACCCAGACCGTCGGTGCGTTGTAGAACGGGTCGATCTTCAACGCGGTATGCGCGCGCGAGGTGGTGGCGCCACCAATCATCAGCGGCATCTCGAAACCTTGCCGCTGCATTTCCCTGGCGACGTGGCTCATTTCCTCCAGGGACGGTGTGATCAAGCCGGACAGGCCGATGATGTCGGCATTCTCGGCGCGGGCGGCATCCAGAATCTTCTGCGCCGGCACCATCACGCCCAGATCCACGACCTCGAAATTGTTGCAGGCAAGCACCACACCGACGATGTTCTTGCCGATGTCGTGCACGTCACCCTTGACCGTGGCCATGATGATCTTGCCGTTGGACTTGCCGACATCGCCGGTGCGCGATTTTTCTTCCTCGATGAAGGGCAGCAGATAGGCCACGGCCTTCTTCATCACACGCGCGGACTTGACCACCTGTGGCAGGAACATCTTGCCGGCGCCGAACAGGTCGCCGACCACGTTCATGCCGTCCATCAGGGCGCCTTCGATCACATCCAGCGGCCGGGCGGCCTGCTGGCGTGCTTCTTCGGTGTCTTCTTCCACCCAGCTGTCGAGCCCCTGCACCAGCGCGTGGGCCAGGCGCTCGCGCACCGGGCGCTGGCGCCAGGCCAGGTCTTCGACCTTCTTCTCGCCCTTCTTGCCCTTGTAGCGCTCGGCCAGTTCCAGCAGGCGCTCGGTACTGTCGCGGCGGCGGTTGAGGATCACATCCTCCACCGCCTCGCGCAGCTCCGGGTCGAGCTGGTCATAGATGGGCATGGCGCCGGCGTTGACGATGCCCATGTCCATGCCGGCGGCGATGGCGTGGTACAGGAACACCGAGTGGATGGCCTGGCGCACGGTTTCGTTGCCACGGAACGAGAACGACACGTTCGACACGCCGCCGGACACATGGCAGTGCGGCAGGGTGCGCTTGATGATGCGCGTGGCTTCGATGAAGTCCACCGCGTAGTTGTCGTGTTCCTCGATGCCGGTGGCCACGGCAAAGATGTTGGGGTCGAAGATGATGTCTTCCGGCGGGAAACCCACCTGCTCGGTGAGGATGCGGTAGGCACGGGTACAAATTTCGACCTTGCGCTCGCAGGTGTCGGCCTGGCCAACCTCGTCAAAGGCCATCACCACGGCGGCGGCACCGTAGCGGCGCACCAGCCGGGCGTGTTCGATGAAGGCTGCTTCGCCTTCCTTGAGCGAGATCGAGTTGACCACGCTCTTGCCCTGCAGGCATTTCAAACCCGCTTCGATCACCGTCCACTTGGACGAATCGACCATCACCGGAATGCGCGCGATGTCCGGCTCGGACATGATCAGGTTGAGGAAGCGGGTCATCGCTTTCTCGGAGTCGATCAGGCCCTCGTCCATGTTGACGTCGAGGATCTGTGCGCCGTTGGCGACCTGCTGGCGGGCCACGTCCACGGCTTCCTCGTAGCGTTCTTCCTTGATGAGCTTGCGGAACTGCGCGCTGCCGGTGACGTTGGTGCGCTCGCCGACGTTGATGAACAACAGGTCCGGCGTGATGACCAGCGGTTCCAGGCCGGACAGGCGGGTGTAGCGGATTTCAGTAGTGGATTCGTTGCTCATCACCAGACCTTGAACACCTGACCATTGGCGATGCCGTCGATGCTGCGCTGGTAGGCCAGCGCGGCGCGTGCGGCGGTTACCGCTTCAAAGCCGGGAAAGAAATCAGCGTAGCTGTCCCACGCTTCCCGCAATACGCTGGGGCTGACTGCGTTGATGCGCAGGCCGCGCGGAAGTTCCAGCGCAGCAGCGCGGACAAAGCCTTCGATGGCGGCATTGACCGCCGTGGCATTGGCGCCCTGCGCGATGGGCTGCTCGGTGAGGATGCCGGTGGTCAGGGTGATGGAACCGCCTTCATTGAGGTGGTGCTGGCCCAGCAACGCCAGCCGTATCTGGCCGAGCAGTTTGTCCTGCAGCCCGGCGCTGAATTGTGCGGGCGTCATTTCGACAAGTGGGCCAAAATGCACGGCGCCGGTGGCGGCGACAATCGCGTCCACCGGGCCCACGGCCTGCAGCAGCGTGCTCACACTGTCATCGCTGCCCAGGTCGACCGGGTGCGCAGGATCCGAGCGCGAAGCGGTGATCACTTCATGCTGTTGTCGCAGATGCGTGGCGACGGCCGAGCCCAGGGTGCCACCGGCGCCCACCAGCAGAATCTTTTTCATGGTGCGTTCCTCAGGCAGCGTTGGCGGCGGGTAGCGGCAGGGCACGCGGCGGCAGCCCGGCAACCGCTTCGGCGATGGCGCGAATGTGGTCCGGCGACGTGCCGCAGCAGCCACCGACCAGGTTGAGCAGGCCGGACTGTGCGAATTCCTTCAACGTGGTGGCCATTTCCTCGGGCGTTTCGTCGTACTCGCCGAAGGCATTGGGCAGGCCGGCATTCGGGTGAGCGCTGACATAGCCGGTGGACACCTGCGACAGGGTTTCCACGTGTGGGCGCATGTCGGTGGCGCCAAGCGCGCAGTTGAAGCCAATCGACAACGGCTGGGTATGCGAAACCGATGCATGGAAGGCCTCGGCGGTCTGCCCGGACAGGGTGCGGCCGGACGCATCGGTGATGGTGCCGGAGATCATCACCGGCAGGCGTCCGCCACGCGCGTCAAACACCTCTTCGATGGCGAACAATGCCGCCTTGGCATTGAGCGTGTCGAAGATGGTTTCCACCATCAGCGTGTCGGCGCCGCCATCGATCAGGCCTTCGATGGCCTCGCGGTAAGTACCGCGCAGCGCGTCGAAGCTGGTGTTGCGGAAGCCGGGGTCATTCACGTCGGGGCTGATCGAGGCTGTACGGCTGGTCGGGCCGAGTACGCCGATCACGAAGCGCGGCTTGTCCGGCGTCGTGGCTTCGACCGCATCACAACACTGCCGCGCCACCTGCGCACCGGCCTTGTTGAGTTCGTAGACCAGGTGTTCGAGGTGGTAATCGGCCTGGCTTACCGAGGTGGCGTTGAAGGTGTTGGTTTCCAGCAGGTCCGCGCCGGCTTCCAGGTAGGCGGTGTGGATGCCGGCAATCACTTCCGGGCGGGTCAGCAGCAGCAGATCGTTGTTGCCCTTGAGGTCATGTTCACAGGTCGGGCCGTGGACATGCTGGCTGTCGAAGCCCCCGGCGAAACGCTCACCGCGGTAATCGCCTTCTTCCAGGCGATGACGCTGGATCATCGTGCCCATGGCGCCGTCGATGATCAGGATGCGGTGGTCAAGCGCGTGCAACAGCTTGGCGACGCGTTCGGGGTGGAGCCAGGGCAGGGCTTGCATAAGGCGGGCCGGTCCTCGTGGATCAGGGGCGGTGAGCGATCAGCGAGATCACTTCAAAATGGGGGGGGCGCTTTTCGCGGGTCACGGTTTCCAGGCTGGACACCTCCAGCCCGGCTTTTTCCACGAACTTGCGCAGTTCCTTGCCGGTGAAACCCAGGTTGACGTGGCCGTAGGCTTCGACCGCGGCCTTGTGCTCATGCCGGGCCAGGCTGCACAGCATCAACCGGCCGCCGGGGCGCACCACGCGGGCGCACTCGGCCACGGCCTTGGCCGGGTGGCTGGCATAAGTGAGTGCGTGCATCAGCACCACCAGGTCGAAGCTGCCGTCATCGAAGGGCAGCTTGTGCATGTCGCCTTCGCGCACTTCCACATTGGGCAGCTTGCGCAGGCGTTCGCTGGCGGCGGCCACCACGCGGGCGCTGGTGTCGATGCAGATGTAACGCTGCGCGTGCGGCGCCAGCAGCTCGGCAAGCACGCCATCGCCGGACGCGATGTCCAGCACGTCGCCGGTTTCCAGCAGGGGCAGGGCACTGCGCGCCAGGGCTTCCCAGGTGCGGCCGGGGGAGTAATGGCGCTCCATGTCGCCGGCCACGCTGTCAGCCCAGTTCTGGTCGGCCGCGCGCATGGCCAGCACGGCGGGGACGCGCTCGGCGTCCTGGCGCAGCAGCGGATCGTCGCTGCCGGTGCTCAGTGCATGCCACAATGCGCGCTGTGCCGGGTCCAGCGCAGCCTCGTCAAAGCGGTAATAGGCCGAGACGCCTGCGCGGCGGTCGCGCACCAGCCCGGCTTCTTTCAGCCGGGCAAGATGGGTGGACACGCGCGGCTGGGCCAGCGTGGTGATGGCCGACAGCTCGGCCACGGTGAGTTCTTCCTGTTCCAGCAGCGTCAGCAGGCGGACCCGCGTGGCGTCGGCGAACACTTTCAGACGGGTTGACCAGTCTTCCAGATCCATAAATATCTACCTATCTCGATAGAGAGATATTTTCCTCCTGCCGCCATGCATGGTCAAGGCGGGACATAGGCTGAATCGGGCTGCGATGGTTACAATCGCAACTTGATAAACCCTGGGAGGGGTGCAGTGGATTTCAGTTTTTCAGACGAGCAGCTGATGCTGCAGGATGTCGCCCGTCGTATCGCCAAAGAGAAGATCGCAACCAGCGCCGAGCATTTCGACGCCACGGGTGAGTACCCGCTGGAGAACATCCGCCTGCTGGGTGAAAACGGCTTGATGGGCATCGAGGTGCCGGTTGAATACGGTGGCTCGGGCATGGACCCGGTTTCCAGCGTGCTGGCCATCATCGAGGTCTCCGCGGCCGATGCCGCGCACGCGACCATCATGTCGGTCAACAATTCGCTGTTCTGCAATGCGCTGTTGAGCTACGGCACCGAGGCGCAGAAGCAGGCCTACGTGCGGGCGATCGCCGAAGGCCACGAGATTGGCGCCTTCGCGTTGACCGAATCCCAATCAGGCTCCGACGCGACGGCGATGCGCTGCCGTGCGGTGAAGCGCGACGATGGTTCGTATGTGATCAATGGCCAGAAGAGCTGGATCACCTCCGGCCCGGTCGCGCGCTATGTGGTGCTGTTTGCCATGACCGACCCCGACAAGGGCGCGCGTGGCATCACCGCGTTCATGATCGACGCCAACAAGCCGGGCTATGGCCGCGGCAAGACCGAGCCCAAGCTGGGCGTGCGTGCTTCGGCCACCTGTGAGATTGAATTCCAGGATTACGTGGCCAGTGCCGAGGATGTGATCGGCAAGGAAGGCGAGGGCTTCAAGATTGCGATGAGCCTGCTGGACTCAGGCCGCATCGGCATTGCTTCGCAGGCGGTGGGGATTGCCCGCGCTGCGTATGAAGCGTCGGTGGCCTATGTGCAGGAGCGCAAGTCGTTCGGTGCACCGATCGGCACGTTCCAGATGATCCAGGCCAAGGTCGCCGACATGAAGTGCAAGTTGGACGCAGCGATGCTGCTGACCTTGCGCGCGGCGTGGTTGAAGTCACAGGGCAGGAAGTTCTCGACCGAAGCCGCCGTTGCCAAGTTGACCGCTTCGGAAGCGGCGATGTGGATCGCACACCAGGCGGTGCAGATTCACGGTGGCATGGGCTATTCGAAGGAGATGCCGCTGGAGCGTTACTTCCGTGATGCCAAGATCACCGAGATCTACGAAGGCACCTCGGAGATCCAGCGCATGGTGATTGCGCGCAATGAGACCGGGCTGCGCTGAGTTCCGTGCTTGGTGATGGATGCAAGAGCCCCGGCAGTGCCGGGGTTTTTGTTTTTTTGATAGCCCCTCTCCCCGTGCGGGAGAGGGGTTGGGGAGAGGGCAACGAAGTCGGATGGGATGAATGCGCTGCGGGTGGCGCCCAGAGGTGGACTTCAATCCCCAAAACACCGATAGCGCCCTCATCCACCCCTTAGGGGCACCTCGCTCCGCGCCCCGGCCTCGCACAGCGTGCGAGGCGTTCAGTCATGCACGAGCCGGTGGCTCGTAAGCCGCATGCCTTCACCCCGGCAGTTTGGCTGAGATTCGACGCTAATCAGGAATGGGAGAGGGGTTGGGGTGAGGGTAGGTGCGGAGGTTGAGCGGATCTGCTGCGCGGAAAGCACCCTCTCCCAACCCCTCTCCCGTGAAGGGAGAGGGGCTTTGGGCAGAAGCAAAAAAGCCCCGGCATTGCCGGGGCTTTTCCTTTGCAGCAACGGCGGGCACTGCTGCCCGCCGATGCTTGATCAGCGATCCTGCTGTGCCGTGCGTACCTGGTGCTGTGCCAGGTATTCCTTCGACGGCTCGTCCAGCTTGTCGCCCAGTACGCGGCGCACGCAGACGAAGAACAGCGGGATCAGCAGCACGCCGATCACGGTGGCGAACAACATGCCGCCGATCACGCCTGTACCCAGCGAGTGACGGGCATTGGCGCCGGCACCCGTGGAAATCGCCATCGGCAGCACGCCGAGGATGAAGGCGAAGGAGGTCATCAGGATCGGGCGGAAACGCAGATGCGCCGCTTCGATCGTGGCCTCGCGCAGGGTCTTGCCCATCGCACGCTGCTCGACCGCGAACTCCACGATCAGGATCGCGTTCTTGGCCGCCAGGCCAATCACCGTCACCATGCCGATCTTGAAGTACAGATCGTTCGGCAGGCCGCGCATCAGCGAGAACACCACCGCGCCGAGGATGCCGATCGGCACCACCAGCAGCACCGAGACCGGGATCGACCAGCTTTCGTACAGCGCTGCCAGGCACAGGAACACCACCACGATCGACAACACCATCAGCAGCGTTGCCGCGTTGCCGGCGAGGATTTCCTGGTAGGACATGCCGCTCCAGTCGAAGCCGAAGCCGGCCGGCAGGTCGTCATGCACCAGCCGTTCCATGGTGGACATGGCCTGGCCCGAACTGCCGCCCGGTGCCGGTGAACCGACGATGTTGACCGCCGAATAGCCGTTGTAGCGGCTCAGTGCCGGCGGCGCGTAGATCCACTCGGACTTGACCACGGTGCTGAGCGGGATCATCGAGGCCTGGCCATCGGCGTCCTTGCTCAGCGCGCTGGGCACGTAATAGCTGCGCAGCGATTCCGGGCCGGTGCGGTAGGCCGCATCGGCCTGCATGTTCACCCGCTTGATGCGGCCGGCGTAGAAGAAGTCGTTGATGTACACCGGCGCCAGCATCATCTGGATCGACGAATAGACATCATTGACCGACACGCCCATGGTCTGGGCCTGCACGCGGTCCACATGCAGCTGCAACTGCGGTGAGTTTTCCAGCGTGTTGGGGCGCACCGCCGTCAGCGAGGCATCCTGCGAGGCAGCACCCAGCAGGGTGTTGCGGGCATCCATCAGGGCATCCTGGCCGGCACCGGCACGGTCCTGCAGCCACATGTCGAAGCCGCCGAACTGGCCCAGGCCCTGCACGGTGGGCAGGTTGACGAAGAAGATCTGGGCGTCCTTGATGCCATAGGCCTTCTTGTTCATTTTCTGGATGAACTCAGGCGCCGTTTCCTTGCGCTCGTCCCAGTCCTTCAGGCGGACGAAGGCCATGCCCACGTTTTCGCCCGAACCGATGAAGCTGAAGCCGGTGATCTGCATCAGGCCTTCAAAGGCTTCTTCCTTCTGCAGGGTGCCCAGCAACTGGTCGAACACGGCGCTGGTGCGGCTCTTGGTGGCGCCCGGCGGCAACTGCACGATGGCCAGCGCGTAGCCCTGGTCTTCTTCCGGCAGGAAGCTGCCCGGCAGGCGGGTGAACAGGAAGCCGCACAGCACCACCAGCAGGGCGAACACCATCAGCCAGCGCGGGCTGTGCTTGATGACGCCGCCCACGGTGCCGACATAGCTCTTTTCCAGCTTGCCGTAGTACTTGTTGAAGGTGCGGTAGACCCAGTTCGGCTTGTCGTTGTGGGTTGGCTTGAGGAAGGCCGCACACAATGCCGGGGTGAAGGTCAGCGCCAGCAGCGCCGAGAAGCCCATCGACATGGCGATGGTCAGCGCGAACTGCTTGTAGATCTCACCCGAAGCGCCGGGCTGCATGGCGCTGGGAATGAACACCGCCGCCAGCACCACGGTGATGGCCACCACCGCGCCGGTGATCTGACCCATGGCCTTCTGCGTGGCCGGCTTCGGGTCGAGGTGCTCCTCGCTCATGATGCGTTCGACGTTTTCGATGACGACGATGGCGTCATCGACCACGATGCCGATGGCCAGCACCATCGCAAACAGGGTCAGCTGGTTGATGGTGAAGCCGATCGCCAGCATGCCCATGAAGGTGCCGAGCAGGGCCACCGGGATGACCAGGGTGGGGATGATCGTCGCGCGGAAGTTCTGCAGGAAGATCAGCATCACCAGGAACACCAGGATGATCGCCTCGATCAGGGTGTGGATCACTTCCTCGATCGAAATGGTGACGAACGTGGTGCTGTCATACGGGGTGAACCAGCTCACGCCCTGCGGGAAGCTGGGGGCCAGTTCGTCCATCTTCGAGCGCACGGCCTTGGACACGTCCAGGGCGTTGGCGCCGGGCAGCAGCTGGATGGCGAACACCGCCACCGGCTTGCCGTTGTACTTGGTGTCGAAACCGTAGTTGGTGGCGCCGAAGGCGACGCGGGCGACATCCTTCAGCTTGACCACGCTGCCATCGGCGTTGGCGCGCAGGATGACGTTCTCGAAATCCTCCGGCGAACTGAAGCGGCCTTCGGCGGCGACGGTGGCGGTGAAGGCCTGGCCGTCCGGGGTCGGGTCGCCACCCACCGAGCCGGCAGCGAACTGCAGGTTCTGGGTGCCGATGGCGGTGTACACATCACGGGCGGAGAGGTGGTAGCCCTGCAGCTTTTCCGGGTTCAGCCAGATGCGCATGGCGTATTCGGAACCGAACTGCTGGGTGCTGCCGACGCCGGGGACGCGGGAAACCTGTTCCAGCACGCGCGCGCCGACGATGTCGTTCAGGGCATCACGGTCAACGCTGCCGTCATCGGAGCGCACGCCGATGGCCATCAGGAAGCCGGCATTGGCCTTGGCCACCACCACGCCCTGCTGCGTTACCTCCGAGGGCAGGCGCGGTGTGGCCAGCGAGACCTTGTTCTGCACCTGCACCTGGGCGATATCCGCATCGGTGCCGCTGTCGAAGGTCAAGGTGATGGTGACACGGCCGCTGGACGAGGACGACGAACTGAAATACATCAGGTTGTCGATGCCGGTCAGCTGCTGCTCGATCACCTGGGTGACCGACTTTTCAGCCGTGGAGGCGCTTGCGCCCGGATAGTTGGCGGTGACGGTGACCTGTGGCGGCGCCACGCTGGGGTAGGACTCCACGCCCAGGTTGAGGATCGAGATCACGCCGCCAAGCGAGATCAGGATGGCCACCACCCAGGCGAATACCGGGTGATCAATAAAGAATTTAGGCATGACGGAGTTCCGTTATTCCTTCTTTTCCGGCGCCGGTGCGGCAGCACCGGGCTGGGCAGCGGCCTGCGGCTGCCACGGCTTGGGTGTGGCCGGCGCGCCGGCCTTGACCTTCTGGATGCCGGACACGATGACCTTGTCACCCCCAGCCAGGCCGGAGGAGATCAGCCAGTCGCTGCCCTGCTGGCTGTCGAGCACGACGTTCTTGCGCACGACATTGCCGTCGGTACCGACGACCAGCACGTAGCCGCCCTGGGTATCACGCTGCACCGCCTGCTGCGGCACCAGGAAAGCATTGTGGCGCTCGCCCAGGTTGGCCTTGAAGCTGACGAAGCTGCCAGGCAGCAGCAGGTGGTCCGGGTTGGGCAGCTGTGCGCGCAGCGAGACTGCGCCGGTGGCCGGGTCAACAGTGGGGGCGGAGAAGTCCAGCGTGCCGGCGTGGGCATACGGGGTGCCGTCGGGCAGGTTGACCTGCACGGTGGTCTTGCCGTCACCGGCCAGTGCCAGCGCGCCCTTGTCCTGTGCCGCACGCAGCCCGCTCAGCTCGTCGGCGGTCATCGAGAAGTTCACATACAGCGGGTTGATCTGGTCGATGGTGGTCAGCAGGGTTACATCGCCCTGGCCAACCAGCGCGCCTTCGGTCACCTGCTGCTTGCCGGCCAGGCCGGCGATGGGCGCGGTCACACGGGCATAGCCCAGGTTGATGCGGGCATTGGCGACGGCAGCCTCGGCCTGCTGGACGGCGGCAGCGCCACTGCGTTCGGCAGCCACGGCGTTGTCCAGGTCCGACTGCGACACATATTTCTGCGGTGCCAGCGAGCGGGCGCGGGTGGCCGTGGCGCGGGCGTTGGCATAGGTGGCGCGGGCCGAGGCCAGGGCACCTTCGGCCTGGTTGAGGGCGGCCTGCAACTGTGCCGGGTCGATCAGGAACAACACCTGGCCTTCCTTGACGTTGCTGCCTTCCTCATACACGCGCTTCTGCAGCACACCGGCCACGCGGGCCCGGACGTCAGCGGAGCGGTACGGCGACAGGCGGCCGACCAGTTCGCGCTGCAGGGGCAGTGTCTGTGGCTTGGCATCGACCACGCCTACTTCTGGCGGAGGCGGAGCGGCCTGTTCCTGCGGTTTTTTGCAGGCAACCAAGGTGAGTGTCGCTGCGCAGGTAAGTGCAAGGAGACGGAGCGGGGCGGTCATCAGGAGAAACTCCGGGGGTTGTTTTCATCTTCTGGGGCCATGGCGTTTTCCGGCGCGTTGGCAAAAGCGCGCAGGAAGGCATCAATGGCGAATTCGGCCCACCGCTGACGCTGTTGTGCATCATCGCGGTGGGGAGCGTGAAAGCGCTGTCGTTCAAAATCCTGCCCGGCGATCATGCTCAGCAGCAGTTCGGCCATGAAATGCGGGTCGTCATGGGTGACGCGCCCGCGGGCAATCTCAGTCTGCATCCATTCAGCTACGTGGTCGCGGAGCGCTTCGGCGCTGCCGCGATACATGAAGCGTGCCTCGTCGCGGAATTCGTGGGCACTGGCGCCCAGCAACTGCGCGGCTTGCCGCACCTTGGGTTTGTTGCGGTGTTCCAGGTAGCCGATGGCGAAATCCACCAGCGCCTGCCGCAGCGGCTTGCTGTCGCAGGTGGACAGCCCGGAGGTTGCGTTGCTCACGTGCAGGCGCATGGCCTGGCGAAGCAGTTCCCGCTTGCAGCCGTAGCGGCTGTAGAGGGTCTGCTTGGAGCAGCCGGCCAGTACCGCCACCGCATCCATGCTCAGGCGCATGCCCTGCGTTGCCAGCAATTCGCGCACTGCTTCGAACACGCGTTCGTCACGCGCGTCCCGGGGGGCGGAGTTGGAGGGGAGGGTTTGCACAGGGGGTGGACTATACCGTCCAGTTCAGAATCACTGCAACGTAATTTGTATTTCAGTGATGCCAATGGATTCAGCCCCGGGGCTGTCCGGAAACGAAGCAATACACATATGCAGGTGCTGGCAAGCCGCCGATGGCACAGGTTGCGAAACCGGGGCTGATGGAGGGAGAGCGTTCGAGATTCAGGTGGCAGACATCCTGGGTGGATGCTCTGTGCTGCTTTCAGCGCAATAGCGTGGTTTTTCTGTCGGCCTGCAGTGGCGATATTGCGGCCCTGCAGCAAGGCACTTTTTGTTGCGAGGGATACAATCGCCGTTTCTCCAACGAGCAGCACCCAAGCTCTGTCATGAAATCGCAAAACAACGCTCCCAAGTCTGCAAAAACCAAACCCAAACCGGCTGTAAGGAAGCAGAACATCGTGGAGGCCGGCCTCTCGCTTGATCCGGTTTTTGCAGCTCTGCGGAGGCGTTATTCCGCCGCGGCGGCGCAGTCGCTGGCGGTTGCATTCGCCACGGCGTTCTACAAGCGCATGGAGGCCGATGAGTTCACCCAGCATTCGGCCGATGAGTGGGCTGTGCTGGCAGCTGGCATGTTGGAGTTCGCCCGCGTCCGCAAGCCGGGCAAGGCGAACGTGCGGGTGTTCAACCCGAGCCTGAAGACCGATGGCTGGGAGTCCGGCCACACCGTGCTGCAGATCGTCAATGACGACATGCCGTTCCTGGTGGACACGGTGACGCTGGCCCTGGCCGAGCAGGGCATTGGTGTGCATGTGCTGGGCCACCCGGTCATCAGCATCACGCGTGACAAGGCTGGCAAGTTGTCGGCGGTGGGCGAGGGCACGCTGGAATCGGTGATGCTGCTGGAGATCGACCGCCAGCCGGCCGCCGGGCTGGACGTGGTGGCCAAGCGCGTGAGCGAAGCACTGGATGACGTGCGCGCCATCGTCAAGGACTGGCAGCCGATGGCCAACAAGGCATCGGCGCTGGCCGAAGACCTGGGCAAGCGCACCCTGCCGGTGAGCAAGGCCTCGCGCGCGGAGGCACAGGAATTCCTGCGCTGGGCCGCCGACAACCATTTCACCTTCTTCGGCTACCGCGAATACAAGGTGGAGAAGAAGGGCAAGGAAGAAGTGCTGGTCGCCCAGAACGGCACCGGCCTGGGCCTGATGCGCGGCAAGGACACCATGGTCGCACGCCCGGTCAAGGGCCTTGCGGCCGAAGGCCTGAACGCTGCCAATGGCCTGACCGATGCGCTGATCCTGACCAAGACCAATGCCCGCTCGCGCATCCATCGCAGCGGCTACATGGACTACATCGGCGTGCTGGAATTCGACGCCAAGGGCAAGATCATCGGCGAGCAGCGCTTCCTGGGCCTGTTTACCTCCAGCGCCTACAACCGTCGCCCGTGGGAAATCCCACTGGTGCGCCAGCGCTACGAAAACGTGATGCAGCGTTCGGGCCTGAGCCTGTCCAGCCACAGTGGCAAGGCATTGCGCCACATTCTGGAATCGCTGCCGCGCGAGGAACTGTTCCAGTCCAGTGAGGACGAACTGTTCCGCACCGCCATGGGCGTGCTGGGTCTGCAGGAGCGCGTGCGCAGCCGCCTGTTCCTGCGCCGCGACAAGTTCAGCCGTTTCATTTCCGCGCTGGTGTTCCTGCCGCGCGAACGTTTCAACACCGACGTGCGTCTGCGCATTGAAAGCATGCTCAAGGACGCGCTGTTGGGCGAGTATGTGGATTCCAGCGTGGTGCTGGGGGATTCGCCTTTGGCCCAGGTGCACCTGATCGTGCGCCCGAAGGCGGGGCAGAGTCTGGAACTTGATACTGAAGGATTGGAGAAACGCTTGGCTCACGTATTGCGAAACTGGCAGGACGACCTGCGCGAAGCACTGGTTGCCAGCCACGGTGAAACCGAAGGCCTGCGCATTGCCTCGCGCATCGGCAAGGCACTGCCGGCCGGCTACATTGAAGATTCCAGCGCCGAGATTGCCGCGGCCGACGTCGCCCAGTTGGACGCGCTGACCGGCCCGGACGATCTGCGTCTGAGCCTGCAGTCGATCAATCGCGAAGGCACCGAAGGCCTGCGCCTGAAGCTGTACCGTCAGCTGGACGACATTCCGTTGTCCGACGTGCTGCCGATGATGGAGAACATGGGCCTGCGCGTGGTCGCCGAGCGCCCCTACCGCCTGATGGTGGACGATGCGCCGGTGTACGTGCAGGACTTTGAAGTCGAGTCGGCCATCGGCGCGATCGACCCGGCCAGCGCCAATGCCGGTTTCAGCGAAGCCTTTGCCCACATCTGGCACGGTGATGCCGAGAACGACGGCTTCAACCGCCTGGTGCTCGGTGCCGGCCTGGACTGGCGCCAGGTGTCGATGCTGCGTGGCTACTGCAAGTACCTGCTGCAGATCGGAGTGCCGTTCTCGCAGGCCTATGTGGAAGGCACCGTCAACCGTTACCCGCTGTTGGCCCGCTTGATCGTGGAGCTGTTTGAAGCCCGCTTCGACCCGAAGCCGGCTGCCGACAAGGCGGTGCTGGACGCACAGCTGGCCCAGTTCAAGCAGCTGGCCGGCGATGATGCCGCCACCCTCAAGCTGCTCGACGGCGTGGTCAAGGCGCGCAAGAGTGCCCGTGACGCGCGCATGGCCGTGGTCCATGAGGCCCTGCTCAAGCTGCTGGACGGGGTTTCCAGCCTGGACGAAGACCGCATCCTGCGCAGCTTCATCGGCGTGATCGAAGCCACCCTGCGTACCAGCTATTACATGGTCCGCAAGGACGGCGTGCGTGCCGACGGCGGCCCGGCCGACTACATCAGCTTCAAGTTCGACGCCGCCAAGGTGCCGGACCTGCCCAAGCCGCGTCCGTACCGCGAAATCTTCGTGTGTGGCCCGCGTGTGGAAGGCACCCACCTGCGCTTCGGCCCGGTCGCCCGTGGCGGCCTGCGTTGGTCGGATCGTCGCGAAGACTTCCGCACGGAGGTGCTGGGCCTGGTCAAGGCGCAGATGGTGAAGAACACCGTAATCGTGCCGGTCGGCTCCAAGGGCGGTTTCGTCGCCAAGCAGCTGCCGGACCCGTCGGTGGATCGCGATGCGTGGTTTGCCGAAGGCGTGGCCTGCTACAAGCGCTTCATCAACGGCCTGCTCGACATCACCGACAACATCGTCAACGACAAGATCGTGCCGCCGCAGGGCGTGGTGCGTCATGACATGGACGATCCGTACCTGGTCGTGGCCGCCGACAAGGGCACCGCGACGTTCTCCGATACCGCCAACGGCATCGCCCGTGCGCACGGTTTCTGGCTGGACGACGCCTTCGCTTCCGGTGGCTCGGTGGGTTACGACCACAAGGGCATGGGCATCACCGCGCGTGGTGCGTGGGAGTCGGTCAAGCGCCACTTCCGCGCGCTGGGCCGTGACAGCCAGAAGCAGGACTTCACCGTGGTCGGCATTGGCGACATGTCCGGCGACGTGTTCGGCAACGGCATGCTGCTGTCCGAGCACATCCGCCTGGTCTGCGCGTTCGACCACCGCCACATCTTCCTTGACCCGACGCCGGTGGCTGCCACCTCGTTCAAGGAACGCGCGCGCATGTTCAAGGTGCCGCGCTCAAGCTGGGCCGACTACGACGCCAAACTGATCAGCAAGGGCGGCGGCATCTATGCGCGTTCGCTCAAGTCCATCGAGATCACCCCGCAGGTGCGCGAAGCCCTGGGCATCGACGCCAGCATCAAGGCGATGACCCCGACCGACCTGATCAATGCCGCGCTGAAGGCGCCGGTGGACCTGCTGTGGAACGGCGGCATCGGCACCTACGTCAAGTCGGCTGCCGAGACCAATGCCGATGTCGGCGACCGCGCCAACAACGGCCTGCGTGTCAACGGTGGCGAACTGCGTTGCAAGATCGTGGGCGAGGGCGGCAACCTGGGCATGACCCAGCTGGGCCGCATCGAAGCGGCGCAGGTCGGTGTGCTGCTCAACACCGACTTCATCGACAATTCGGCCGGTGTGGATACCTCCGACCACGAAGTCAACATCAAGATCCTGCTCAACGACGTAGTGCGCGCCAAGAAGCTCACCGTGGACCAGCGCAACAAGCTGCTGGCCTCGATGACCGACGAGGTGGGTGGTCTGGTGCTGATGGACAACTACCGCCAGAACCAGGCACTGAGCCTGATGGAGCGCATGAGCAGCGCTCGCCTGGGTTCCAAGCAGCACTTCATCCGTACCTTGGAAAAGCAGGGCCTGCTGGATCGCCAGATCGAGTTCCTGCCGTCCGACGCCGAGCTGTCGGCACGCAAGCTGCGCGGCCAGGGCCTGACCCGTCCGGAGCTGGCGGTGCTGCTGTCGTACTCCAAGATCGTGGCCTTCCAACAACTGCTGGAATCGGACATCCCGGAAGACCCGTACCTGTCCAAGGAGTTGCTGCGTTACTTCCCGCAGCCGCTGCAGAAGAAGTACGCCGACGCGATGGATCGCCACCGCCTGAAGCGCGAAATCATCGCCACGGCCGTGACCAACCAGACCATCAACCGCATGGGCGCAACCTTCCTGATGCGCATGCAGGAAGACACCGGCCGCACTGTGGCCGAGGTCGCCAAGGCCTATACCATCAGCCGTGAAACGCTGGACGCACGCGCGCTGTGGACGCAGATCGACGCGCTGGACGGCACCCTGCCGGAAGCCGTGCAGGTGGACGCGCTGGAAGTGATCTGGAAGTTGCAGCGTTCGTTCGTACGTTGGCTGTTGAACCGCCCGGGCGCGATGCCGGGCATCACCGCCGCGGTCGAGCGTTACCAGGGGCCGTTCAACGACATCCGTGTCGCCTCGGGCGTGCTGCCGGATTCGCAGCGCCCGGCCTACGAGGCCAGCGTCAAGGCGTGGAAGGAAAAGGGCCTGCCGGCGGCATTGGCACAGCAGCTGTCCGAGCTGCAGTTCCTGGAGCCGGCGTTCGACATCATCGAGCTGGCCCGTACCCGCAAGCTCAAGCCGGTGGACGTGTCCAAGGTCCACTTCCGCCTGGGCGAAGCCCTGCAGATGCCGTGGCTGTTCGAGCAGATCGACGCACTGGAGGTCAACGGCCGCTGGCACGCGGTTGCCCGTGGCGTGCTGCGCGACGAACTGGCGGCGCACCAGCGCAATCTGGCAGGGCAGGTGCTGTCGATGCGCGGCACCACGGCCGAGGCCAAGGTGGCTGCCTGGTTGAAGCGTGATGACAGCGGCCTGCGCTTCACGCTGGCGATGCTGGCCGAACTGGCCGAGCAGAAGACGCTGGACTACCCGACCGTGTCAGTGGCAGTGCAGCGCCTGGGTCAGCTGGCCGCGCACGGCGTTTAAGCGTCCACGTAAGTAGTTTCAGGAAGCCGGGCCTGCATTGCAGGCCCGGTTTTTTTTTGTGAGGCGGGGGGCTTTCTCCCCCTCTCCCCAACCCCTCTCCCGCCAGGGGAGAGGGGCTTTAAGCTGCAGTTCCAAGCAATCTTTCAACTTGCGAGATATCGAGCCCCTCTCCCC